>NZ_PCZU01000162.1:0-5638 GCF_002887785.1 Rhodococcus sp. ENV425 | reverse complement strand
GCCGATCCGGATGCAGGGCGCGTTCATCACCGACGAGGAGATCGCGGCCGTCGTCGACTTCGCCAAGAACCAGAAGGAACCGGAGTACACCGAGGGCGTCACGACGGCGAAGGCGGGCGAGAAGAAGGACGTCGACCCCGACATCGGTGACGACCTCGACGTTCTCCTGCAGGCGGTCGAGCTGGTGGTGTCGAGCCAGTTCGGTTCGACGTCGATGCTGCAGCGCAAGCTGCGCGTCGGCTTCGCGAAGGCGGGTCGGCTGATGGATCTGATGGAGACCCGCGGCGTCGTCGGTCCCAGCGAGGGGTCCAAGGCGCGGGAGGTCCTGGTCAAACCGGAGGAACTCGACGGCCTGCTGTTCTCGATCCGCGGCGGCGGGGACGGGGAGGCGCCGGCGCCGGCGGAGTAGGGCCGGCGGCACGGTTCGATGCCGCGACCCGCGTGTGGTTGAATGGGAGACGTGGAGGGGAGTATCCCCTAACCCGCGGCAGTTCCGTCAACACGTGCGACACCGATGTCGTTCCGGGGCTGCCGACCTCGAAGCCGCACCGTCGAGCTGCGATCCGAGGTGGGAGAGACCTCCGGTGGTTAGCTGTACCTACCGGAGGAATATCTGCCGATGCATGTCACCCCGCTCACCTGGATCGTCACCATCCTGGTGATTCTCGGGCTCTTCGTCTTCGACTTCTACGCCCACGTCCGCAAACCGCACGCGCCGTCGCTGCGCGAGTCAGGCTTCTGGTCGGCGGTGTTCATCGGCCTCGCCGTGGTGTTCGGCGTCGTGGTGTTCGCGATCTGGGGGCCGACGTACGGCGGTGAGTACTTCGCCGGTTACGTCACCGAGAAGGCCCTCAGCGTCGACAACCTGTTCGTGTTCGTCATCATCATGTCGACCTTCGCGGTGCCGCGCGAGTACCAGCAGAAGGTGCTCACGATCGGCATCGTCCTGGCGCTCGTGATGCGCGGGGCGTTCATCGCCGTGGGTGCCGCGGCCATCAACGCCTACAGCTGGGTGTTCTACCTGTTCGGGGCGTTCCTCATCTACACCGCGATCAAGCTGATCCGCGAGCACGGAGACGAGGTCGAGCACGAGAAGGAGCGGGAGAACCGCATCGTCTCGCTGGTCCGCAAGGTGTACCCGACCACCGACGAGTACCACGGCGACAAGCTGTTCACCCGGATCGACGGCAAGCGCTTCGCCACCCCGATGCTGCTCGCCCTCGCCGCCATCGGCTTCACCGACATCCTGTTCGCGCTCGACTCGATCCCGGCGATCTACGGCCTCACCAGCGAGCCCTACCTGGTGTTCACCGCCAACGCGTTCGCCCTGATGGGCCTGCGGCAGCTGTTCTTCCTCATCGGCGGTCTGCTCGAGCGGTTGGTCTACCTGTCCTACGGCCTGTCCGTGATCCTCGCGTTCATCGGCGTCAAGCTGGTGCTGCACGCGCTGCACGAGAACACCCTGTCGTTCGTCAACGGCGGTGAGCACGTCGCGGTGCCGGAGATCTCGACCTGGCTGTCGCTGGGCGTGATCGTCGGCGTGCTGGTGGTGACGACCGTCGCGAGCCTGCTCAAGACGCGCAGCGAGAAGGCCGACCTCACCTGACCTTCCCGCCGCGCCGGTGACGGGCGTCAGTCGTTGAAGACGCCCATCACCGGGAGCCACTGCGTGATCCGGACCTCGTCGAGCAGCCCCTGACGGGCGAACGGATCCTGAGCCATGACCTCCCACACCGCGGGCTCGTCCGCGGCCTCGACGAGGATCAGTGCGCCGGACCCGTCGGCCCACGGGCCGGTCGCGCGCACCGTCCCGGCCTCGACGAGTTCGCCGAGCCAGCCGCGGTGGGCGGGCCGGTGCTCGTCGCGGCCGCTCGCGGTGGCCTCGGAGTAGGTGTACTCGACGGCGAACAGGGGCATGGGTCCTCGCATTCGTGACAGGTGGGCGGAAGGGGGCGGCTCAGAGCGTGAGCAGCATCCGGGTGTTTCCGAGGGTGTTCGGTTTGACGTAGCTCAGATCCAGGAACTCGGCGACACCGGTGTCGTACGAGCGGCACATCTCCGCGTACACCTCGGCGGTGACGGGTGTGCCGTCGATCTCGGTGAATCCGTGCCGGCCGAAGAACTCGACCTCGAACGTGAGCACGAACAGCCGTTCGAGTTCGAGTTCGCGGGCGACGTCGATCAGGCGGGACACCACGAGGTGGCCGACCCCGCGACCCTTGACCCGGGGATCCACCGCGACGGTCCGGATCTCGCCCAGGTCGGACCACAGCACGTGCAGGGCCCCGCAGCCGACCACGGTGCCCGCCGTCTCGGCCACCCAGAACTCCTGCACGGCCTCGTACAGCGTGACGAGGTTCTTCTCCAGGAGGATCTTGCCCGAGTAGATGTCGACCAGCCGCTTGATCTCCGGAATGTCGCCGGTTCGCGCACGTCGTACGAGGATGCGGTCGTGAGTCCCCTGGTCCGTCGTCCGCGAAGTCATAGTGGTGAACAGTAGCCGGTCGCTCTACCGATATTGTGTCCGTGTGCCGGTCGGATCCCCATGCTCACGTGTCGTCCCGGCGGACCCGGGTCCGCCTCGTCCTGCGGCGACGTCCGTGGCGCGGAGGCCGGCGTGAGCGCGCCGCATCCGGAGGTGGCCGGAACCGGCGGTGCGGCGGCGGCTCCCGGGCCGCATGCCCCCGCGGCCGCGGAGCCGGTCCCGCTGTGGAACATCGCCAACATCCTCACCATGCTGCGGATCGTTCTGGTGCCGGTCTTCCTTCTGGTGCTGTTCGTCGGCGACGGTCACGACGTCGCGTGGCGCATCGCCGCGACGGGTGTGTTCGCCGTCGCGGCGATCACGGACCGCATCGACGGACAGCTCGCCCGCAAGTACGGACTCGTGACCGATTTCGGCAAGCTCGCCGATCCGATCGCCGACAAGGCGCTCATCGGCGCCGCCCTCGTGGGCCTGTCGCTGCTCGGTGACCTGTCGTGGTGGGTGACCGGCATCATCGCGGCCCGCGAGCTCGGCGTCACGGCGCTGCGCTTCTTCGTGCTGCGGCACGCGGTGATCCCCGCCAGCCGCGGCGGGAAGGCCAAGACCCTGGTCCAGACGCTCGCGATCGTGCTGTACCTGCTCCCGCTGCCGGAGGCGGCGATGCCCTTCGCCGTCGCCCTCATGGGACTCGCGGTGATCCTGACGGTGGGCACCGGCATCGACTACGTGGTCCAGGCGGCGCGACTGCGCGCCGGGGTGCACCGCGTCGAACAACAGCACGGGGAGTGAGGCGGTGCCCGACCCGCTCGTTCCCGGCACCGCGGCCGCGGAACTGGTCGCGACCCTGGCCGCGCGGCGGCAGACGGTGGCCACGGCCGAATCACTCACGGCCGGGCTGATTGCGGCGACGATCGCCGGGGTACCCGGCGCCAGCGTGGTGCTGCGCGGGGGGCTGATCGTCTACGCCACCGACCTCAAGTCCACCCTGGGCGGCGTGGACCCGGAACGGCTCGTGGCGGACGGGCCGGTCTCCGAGTCCACCGCCGCGGCCCTGGCCGAGGGCGCAGCGGCTCGCTGCGGAGCGACGTGGGGCGTGGGCATCACCGGCGTGGCCGGACCGGACCCGCAGGACGGGCACCCGCCGGGCACGCTGTATCTCGGGATCGCCGGGCCGGGCGGCACGGTGGTCACCCGCCCGCCGGTGCGCGGGGACCGGTGGGACATCCGGGCCGGGGCTGCCCGTGCCGCCGTGTCGGGCCTACTCACCCGCGTGCGCGGCGCCGCGGGGATGTAGTGTCTTGACACCGCGGTACCGGTGGCAGCCGGACCCGTGCGGAGCCGCGCCCGGCAGGGTTTTCGTGCCCGGGCGGGGAGCCGGGAACCCGGCGACGTGCGTCGTGCGTTGACGGGTTGAGCGACGACGGACGAAGGAGGATGGGATGGCGCTGTTGTTGCGTGAGGCAATCGGTGACAGTCTTCGGCGCACCCGCGTTTCGCAGAGCCGCACCCTGCGTGAGGTCTCCAGCAGCGCCCGGGTCAGCCTCGGCTACCTCTCCGAGATCGAACGCGGGCGCAAGGAGGCGTCGAGCGAACTGCTCGCCGCGATCTGCGACGCCCTCGACGTCCCCTTGTCCGACGTGCTCTTCGACGTCAGCGAGTCGCTTGCCGATGCGGTTCCCGCCCGCGGCCGGACCCCGGTCGGGGCGGCGGCAGGTCTCGGGGCCGAGCCGAAGTCCCGGGACTCGGACGCCCGCGCCGCCGAGCACGCGGCGCTCGTGGCGCAGGACACGCGTGTGGTGATCCCGCCGCCGGCGGCACGCGCGCTGGCCGCCGCATAACATGGAGGACGGACCGCGCCGGCCTGGCCGGACGCGGCCGAAAGCGACACAATTCGGGTCACCACCGGGGGGTGGCTCGGGACACACGGCGGCCGGGTACGCGGGGATCACACGGCCGACCGGAAACGGTGCGCGAGGGCCGCGCACCGGGTCGCGTTCGCCGCGGCGTACCAGATGGAGGCAGGATCACTCCCATGGCTAATCCGTTCGTCAAGGGTTGGAAGTACCTGATGGCGCTCTTCAACTCGAAGATCGATGAGAAGGCCGATCCGAAGGTCCAGATTCAGCAGGCGATCGAGGACGCGCAGCGCCAGCACCAGGCACTGTCCCAGCAGGCCGCGTCCGTCATCGGCAATCAGCGTCAGCTCGAGATGAAACTCAACCGTCAGCTCGACGAGGTCGAGAAGCTCAACGCGAGCGCGCGGCAGGCCGTGCTCATGGCGGATCAGGCCAACGCCGCCGGCGACACCGAGAAGGCCATCCAGTACACGAACGCCGCGGAGGCGTTCGCGGCCCAGCTGGTGACCGCCGAGCAGTCCGTCGAGGATCTGAAGGTGCTGCACGATCAGTCCCTGCAGGCCGCGGCGCAGGCGAAGAAGGCCGTCGAGCAGAACGCGATGGCTCTCCAGCAGAAGGTGGCCGAGCGCACCAAGCTGCTCAGCCAGCTCGAGCAGGCCAAGATGCAGGAGCGCGTGAGCGAGTCCCTGCGCTCGATGGACTCGACGCTCGCCGCGCCCGGCACCACGCCGAGTCTCGACGCGGTCCGCGAGAAGATCGAGCGTCGTTACGCCACCGCGCTCGGATCCGCCGAGCTCGCGCAGAACTCGGTGCACGGCCGGATGCTCGAGGTCCAGCAGGCCACCGTCCAGATGGCCGGCCACAGCCGTCTCGAGCAGATCCGGGCCTCCATGAAGGGCGAGGCGCTGCCCGGCGCGGCGGCACCCGCGACCCCCGCGGTCAACCCCACCAAGGAACCGCCGTCGGCGGCGGGAAGCGCCGGCTCGCAGTAGCGCCGGGGTCGATGGCAGACGGCAGAAACGCGGCAACGCAATGAACACACCCGCACGCGGCCGGACCGGACAGTTCCCCGGTCCGGCCGCGGCTGCGCTCCGGGACATGACCGGCAGCGTGGTCGAGGCGGCGCGCCGCTGGAACGACCCCGCGGCCCGGGTGCGCCGCAAGAAGCGCCGCGCCCGCCGGCGTGCCCGCCTGTTCGGCGCAGCCTCCGGAATGAGCGGTGTCGGCACCGCGACGCTGGTGGCCGCGTCGGCCCCCGACTGGACCATCGTCGCCACCGGCGGGACGACCGCCGCGC
>NZ_PCZU01000161.1:1375-3800 GCF_002887785.1 Rhodococcus sp. ENV425 | reverse complement strand
GCACAGTGATTACCCGCATATCAAACACACCTCCACCGAGATGACCGCCCACTACGCCCGCCTGCACGACACCACCGTGCGGGACCATTGGGAACGCGCCCGCAAGGTCGACATCCACGGACACACCGTCGCGATCGCCGACGACAGTCCACTTGCCGATGCGGCCTGGACCAAACACCACCTGGCCCGCGCCACAATGGCACTACCCAACGGCTACTGCGGCCTGCCGCTGCAGCAGAGCTGCCCACACTCGAACGCGTGCTTGACCTGCGCGGTCTTCATCACCACCCCGGAGTTTCTGCCGCAGCACCGGGAACAACTCGAAATGACCCGCGGCATCATCGCACGTGCCCGCCAACACGGACAACTACGCCTGATCGAGATGAACACCCGCACCGCCGACAACCTGACGGCGATCATCACCAGCCTCGAACACGAACCCGACGACACCGACCCCCAGGTGTCCCCATGAGGGCCGACAACACCGCCCACCTACGATCGGCGGCCCACCGTCGCAGCGCGCTCGCTCATGACCGCGCCGAGGCTGCGTTCACCGACCTGCAAGCCCGAAACCAACCGATCACCGTCGCCGGATTCGCCCGAGCAGCGGGAGTCGCACGATCGTGGATCTACACCCAACCCGATCTGCTCGAGCGAATCCACCGGTCCCACGAGCTCGCTCCGAAGCGACCACGACCGTCCATCCCGACCGCGGCGAGCGACGCCTCCTGGCAGCGGCGGCTCGAACTCGCCCACACTCGCATCGCGGAACTCACCGCCGAGAACAAGCAACTTCGTCACCAACTCGCGCTCACGCACGGGCACCTCCGCAGCGAACGGGTCAGTCCGTCGAAGACGCCGCCCACGACACAAAACCACAGTTCAGAGGCTACGCAGACGGACTGAACTCAGGGGAACATGTGTTCGATTAGGGCGTTTATAGTCAGGGCGGCAGGTCGATGGAGGGACGCGAGAGGCGGACTTCGGGAAGCATCGGCCTGCCACATCGTTTCCGCAGGAAACAGACATCGAGAGCGGAAGTACCCCCGATGCCGGGCATCCACGCACCGGCCCGTATGCCCGCCTCGGTACCCCGGTCACTCCCTCCCTGAGCCGGCGCGAACCGGGGGGGATGTGGGTTCCGCCGGGCACCCTCATGCCACCACGAACGATCCGGGGTTGACCACGCCCCGCTACCGCGCCCCTCGATGGCATAGCGCCGATCCCTACCATTCGTAACGTACGTATCATGATACGTACGTTACGAATGGTGTTACGATGCTGGATACGGAACGTCATCGGGTCGGGAGGGCGAGGTCATGGCCGAGGAAGCCAGAGGGGGACGGCGCCGCGAATACGCCACCGACGCCGACCGGGTACGGGCCTGGCGGCAGCGCCAGAAAGACAAGGCCCGCGCCCAGCAACAACAGGACGCACTGCCGAGCGATCCGACCTCGGCGATCGGCACCCTCGCCGACGCGGTACCACTGCTGCGCCGCGAAACCCAGGCGATGCTCGAGACGCTGACGACGATCGCGTCGTCGATCACCACCGCGACCGATCTGCTCGCCGATCCGGCGGCGATCGATGCACAGCTGCGGCGCGTGCAGGCCGAGGCCGACAAGGTCCGGGCCGACGCCGCAGCCGAGATCGCGGCACTGCGGGACGAACTCGACACCGCGCGCACCGAACGCGCCGACGCCGACGCCGCCGCCACGGCTGCCGACGCCGAGGCCACCGAGGCCCTCGCCCAGCTCACCGCAGCCCGGGCCGATCATGCCGCGGCACAGGACCGCTGGCAGCAGCAGCTCGATCAGGCCGCATCGACCCACCGCGAGCAGATCGCCGGCCTCGAGCACCGGATCGAGCTGCTCACCGGGCAGCTCGACGAGCACCGCGAGCGGCTGACCCGAGCGATCGCCGAGAAAGACGCCGCGGCGGCCACCGCAGCCGACCACACCCGGCGGCTCGAAGCCGAACTCACCGCCGCCCGCACCGCGGCGGCAGCCGAACGCGACCGCGCCTCCACCGCCCGCGCCGACGCCGCCGCCGCACACGCGCAAGCCGAAGCCGCCCGCGAACGTGTTGCCGAACTGCGCGCCGAACTCCAGGACCTGCGCACACCCCCGGCCGGCCCCTGAACCCCCAGCCGGCTCCCCGTACTGCTGGCTGCCGCAGCTGCGGACCTCGAGGTTCGACGGGGGTCGACCTGGCATACTTCGATCCGGCCATCCCCGCCGTACCCCTTGCGGCGGGGATGGGTTCTGCGGTCAGGCACTCACTCATCGCCGACCAGGGCCGCGACGTCGTAGACGGGCCTCGGCTCGTCTACCCACCTGAGCCCGGGCCCTGCGTGATCGCATCCGTCCAGAGTCGATGCGTGGTCGAGTCGTCAGGTGGCGTGCATGATGAGAGGCCCACCGAC
>NZ_PCZU01000161.1:867-1365 GCF_002887785.1 Rhodococcus sp. ENV425 | reverse complement strand
GTTCACCGCACTACGCGGCCGATTCCGCACGCGATCGGCCACAGCGGACGCGCCGACCACCGAATCGCACCGGAGCGGCGCACCCGCGCAGACGAAGACCGACGCGGCAGCGCACACCCACGCCCAGGTGCAGATCGAGACATTGGACAGCTACCTCGGCTCGCTCACCGAACAGGACCGCGCCGAGTACATCGCCGCAGCGCAAGACCTCAACGATGCGATGAACGAGACCGGCACCGAGGACTTCCCGAGGTGGACGGCCACCCGGTGACGGCAGCGTCCCGGACGGAATCCGATCGCTCCAGGATCTGCGGGCGCTCGCTCGCACGATCCGCACCTCGAGCCGGCCGGACCCGACGGAAATCCCCACTGCGACGAACGCAGGCACGTCCGCTGTGACTCCACGCACCGATCCGGGAAGCGGCGACGACACCGACCCGGGCTCGGCCGGGCAGCAGAAGCCATGAACCGCGCCGGCGGCGAGGCCGCGGCCACCGT
>NZ_PCZU01000161.1:0-806 GCF_002887785.1 Rhodococcus sp. ENV425 | reverse complement strand
GTGGCCCGCTACGACCTGCCCGGACCCGGACCCGCCGCGGTGATCACTGTCGACGAGATCGCCCGCACCCACAAGGTGCGCTCCCGGATCAGCCACGCCCAACGCGACTGGTTCATCCGCAGCGCCGTCGACGCCCCGTGGGCGGCGGTGCCGACCGAGGCGCAGCTGGTCGACGCCGACCCGAACGTCAGCGGCGGACTCTACGACCGTGCCGAAGCTCTCTACGAGCATTTCCGCACCGCCGCTCCCCGGCAGGTGGGGGTCGCCAAGATCAGCAAGGTACTCCACATCAAACGCCCCGGATTGTTCCCCGTCCGCGACTCGAAGGTCATGGCGTTCTACCGGCTCCACGCTCGTGCCGCCGCCGCCCGATACCCCCACCGCGGCAGACGGAAGATGTTCTGGGCAGCCATCCGCGACGACGTGTGCACCAACCTCGACAACGGTGCCCTCCCGCTGTTCCGCCGCCGCCTGGAGCAGTCCGAGACCGAGCAGGTCCGCCGGCTCACCACCCTGACCGATGTGCGTCTGCTCGACCTGCTGACCTGGGCTGTCGCCTGACATGCAGGGTCGGTAAGTTACCGGGCGCAGACCCGCGCCGACCACGGAGCTTCACACCGTCTCGAGGTGTCAGCCAACACAATCGACCTCACGTTCGCTCGCCGCGGCTTTTCGCAGGTCGGGACCATTGCGGGCTATGTCAGGGTGGAGCGCACGTCGATCGTCGCGCGGAACCAGCGGGCCAGGTACTTGTCGGCCATCAACTCCGAATGGGCCTCGACGTAGCCGATGAACCAGCCGGACAG
>NZ_PCZU01000160.1:13713-16987 GCF_002887785.1 Rhodococcus sp. ENV425 | reverse complement strand
CGCCGGTCGTGATTCCGCTGCCGTTCTGACGACGGCTCAGCGGGGCCGCAGCACGATCTCCGTCGGGTGCGCGTCGGCCGGTGTCTGGACCGCCTGGCGCACTGCGCGCGCCACGGTCGACGCCTTCAGGAAGCGTTCCGGTTCGTAGGTCCGGCCCTCGCTCGCGACGATCGCACGCTGCATGTCGGTGTCGATCCGGCCAGGATGCACCGATGTCACCCGCAGCGCCGGCTCCTCCTGCCGCAGGACGTCGGAGAACGCGCGCAACGCGAACTTGCTGGCGGCGTACGCACCCCAGCCGGCCTTCGCGTTCAGCCCGGCCCCCGAGTTGAGCAGCACTACATGGCCGTTCGCGGCCCGCAGCGCCGGCAGGAGCAGACGCGTCAGCTCCACCACCGCCACCACGTTCGACTCGAACATCTCCCGCCACTGCGCGATTCCGCCGTCGGCGATCGTCCCGAGTTCGGCGAGGCCCGCGTTGTGCACCAGCACGTCCAACCGGTCGATGCTCGAGCAGGCCGTGGCCACCGCCTCGTGGTCGAGCAGGTCGACCGGCCACGGCGCCGCCTCCGGGATCTCCTCGCAGATCGCCCGGAGCGACTCCGCGCGCCGGCCCCCGAGCAGCAGGTCGTGGCTGGGGGCGAGTTCCCGGGCGATGGCGGCGCCGACGCCGCGGCCGCCACCGGTGATCAGGGCTGAAGGTCGCATGCGACGACCCTAGGCGAGGATCTCGGTCGACGCGCCGCCCGTGGCCGACCCCACGCGCGGCGGCCGCGGAAAGCGCATCTCCACAAGCGCTTTCGGCCGCGACAGCAGATACTCGCGCAGCACGTTGCGCACCCGGGTGCGCAGCCGGCAGTCGCACCCGGCCACCACGCCGGCCATGTCGATCCCCGCGCGCCGCCCCAGCGCGACGGCCCGCGGAAGATGGAAGTCCTGGGTGGCGATCAGGGCCGTCGTCACGCCGTAGACCTGTGCGGCGCGATGGCAGGTGTCGTATGTGTCGAGCCCGTAGGGGTCGGTGGCGATCACTTCCCGTCCCACGCCGTGCGCCACCAGATAGCCCGTCATCGCCGCGATCTCGTCCCCGGACCGGCCCCCCGCGTCGCCCGAGACGAGCACGCTGCGGGCGCGGCCGTCCGCGAGCAGAGCGACGGCGACGTCGAGGCGCCCGCGCAGCATCGGCATGGGCCATCCGTTCCGGACCCGGGCACCCGGCACGATCACCACCGGCGCCGTCGGCGCGTCGGCGAGGGCGTACAGCCGCCCCGCCGCGGGCGCCGCGACCCGGGCCGAGACCCCGGCCAGCGCCAGCGTCCCTCCGGCCACCCCGATCGCGGTTCCGGTCACCGTCCGCCGCCACCTCGCATTTGTGCGCATGCGCCCCACGCTACGGACTGTCGTGGCGAGAATGGACGCATGGACCCGGTGGACGCCCTGCGGGAGGTCGCGTTCTGGCTCGAACGCGACCGGGCCGAGAGCTACCGCGTGAAGGCCTACCGCCACGCCGCCGACGTCGTCGCCCGGTTGAGCCCCGAGCAGCGCGCCGCGCGGCGCCGTACGGACAGCTGGACGGCCCTCGCCGGTGTCGGCCCGAAGACCGCCACCGTGATCCGGGAAGCCTTCGACGGGGTGCCCGCGTACCTGCAGCAGCTGCGCGCGGAGGCCGAGCCGATCGGCCGCGGCGGCGCGGAACTGCTGGAGGCCCTGCAGGGCGATCTCCACGTGCATTCGGACTGGTCGGACGGAGGCAGCCCGATCGCCGAGATGATGCGGATCGCCGCGGCACTCGGGCGCCAATACTGCGCGCTCACCGACCATTCCCCCCGGCTGAAGGTGGCCAACGGGCTC
Organism: Rhodococcus sp. ENV425; assembly: GCF_002887785.1. Taxonomy (NCBI): domain Bacteria; kingdom Bacillati; phylum Actinomycetota; class Actinomycetes; order Mycobacteriales; family Nocardiaceae; genus Rhodococcus; species Rhodococcus sp. ENV425. The sequence continues at coordinate 15,136 of NZ_PCZU01000160.1, read as the reverse complement.
ACGGCCGAGCGGTTGCGCACCCAGTTGGGGGTCGTCGCCGACCTCAACCGCGTCCTCGCGGACAGCGGCCGCCCCTTTCGCATTCTCACCGGGATCGAGGTGGACATCCTCGACGACGGCACCCTCGACCAGGACGAGGGTCTGCTCGCCGAACTCGACGTCGTGGTGGCGAGCGTGCACTCGAATCTGCGGGCCGACCGGGCGGTCATGACGAAGCGGATGCTGAAGGCGGTGCAGAACCCGCACGTCGACGTGCTCGGGCACTGCACGGGCCGGCTGGTGCAGGGTGGTCGCGGCACCCGCCCGGAGTCGCGGTTCGACGCCGAGGCGGTGTTCTCGGCGTGCCGCGACCACAGCACCGCGGTGGAGATCAACGCGCGCCCCGAGCGGCAGGACCCGCCCGAGCGGCTGATCGACCTCGCGCTGAATCTCGGTTGCCGCTTCGCGATCGACACCGACGCACACGCACCCGGACAGCTGGACTGGATCGGGTACGGCTGCGAACGGGCCGCCGAACGCGGGGTCGAGGCCGGGGACGTGATCAACACGTGGCCGGTCGAGGACCTGCTCGCCTGGACCGCCGGCCGGACGGGTTGACGGGTCAGCCGGTGGCCACCTCGTCGGCCGGGACCGTGGCCGGCGGGCGGCACTCGGCGTCGAGGAGGACGCGGGCGTCGGCGGCGAACCGGCGGACCTGTGCGTCGGTCCAGACCTGGGCGGGCACTCCCCCGCCGAGCAGGTCCCTGGCCAGGGCCGGGGACTGCCCGAGCGGTGCGTCGCTGCCGGCGATGACGATGTTGCCGTAGCGGCGGCCCTTGAGCATCGCCGGATCCGCGATGATCGCGGTGTGCTCGAAGATGCTGCCGATGGTGGCCGCCTCCCGCCGGGCGGTGGTCAGATCCCGGGTGTCACCACAGTTGACGACGTAGACGCCGCCCGCATCGAGCACCCGGCGGGCGTGCCGGGTGAACTCGACCGTGGTCAGCGCGACGGGCGTCCGGTTGATCGCGAAGACGTCGCGGACGATCACGTCGCGGGTCGCGTCGGTCAGCGAGGCGAGGACCGCCCGCGCCTCCCCCACCCGGATCCGCAGCAGCGGGGCACGGGGCAGGTCGAACCAGTCCCGGACGAGTTCGGCGAGCCGGCCGTCGATCTCGACCACCACCTGCCGCGCGTTCGGATAGGTGGCGGCGAGGTAGCGGGCCATGGAACAGGCCCCTCCGCCGAGGTGCAGCACGCGCAGCCGCTCGTCCCGGGGCCGCTGTGATTCGAGCAGTTGCGCGATCCACCGCATGTACTCGAATTCGAGCAGCGTGGGATCGGCGAGATCGATGTGGGAGCTGGGCACCCCGTTGACCTCGAGCACCCAGCCGTCCGGCAGGTACCGGTCCTTGACGAGCTCGCAGGTGCCGGTGTCGATGTC
>NZ_PCZU01000160.1:1155-13703 GCF_002887785.1 Rhodococcus sp. ENV425 | reverse complement strand
CCGGACCCCGGCGCGGCCCGACGCTCCCGCTGCCTGCCCATGACATCGAGGGTAGCCGGGCCGCGAGGGCCGTCGGGATCCGGTCTCCGGGCGCGCTCGGTCGGCGCGCTCCGAGGGTTCCTGGCCGAGGGAACCGAGCGCGCCTACGCGAAGGACTACCGACTGTTCTTCGGGTTGCTGTATCGGCGCGAGAAGTACTGGGACGAGACCGATTACGAGGAGATCTACGACGACGAGTTGTGGCGTCGGCGGTCGGTGGACAACTCGCGCCGCATCGGCGGCAGCACATGGGCGCGGTAGTTGTCTGTGTTCAAGCACGGGATTTGTTGTGCGACAGTGGTTTACAGCTGTATGGAGGTGGGGGACCGCTGCCACCGGACGGCGTGGGAGGACCGCCTCGACCGTCGCGTGAGGACCCGATCCGGGTGATCGGCGAAAGGGAACGCCCCCTCCCGCCGCCCACGGCGTGTCCCGCTCTGTGTCATCGGGTTCATGGTGCATCGCCGGTGTCGCGCGTGAGGGCCTACGTGAGCGCACGGAATGTCGGATATGTTGTCCGACAATGTCTCTGCGCAGCAGGGCTGCGGCTCGCCGACCGCCCCCCGTCCGGCGAGCCTGGTAGCTCTCCAGCTGATGTGAAGCTTGCAAGCAAGCACTCCGAGGGGCGACTGTCTCACAGTCGCGTTGCACTCCAGGCGCGGGGTCAACCGAGAGGCGGTCATCCCATGCAGAAGAAGACGCCGAGCGCTTCGACGCTGGAAGAACCACAGTTCATGAAGACGGCGGGGCTGCGTGTCCGCTACCGAGTCCGGGGCGACGGGCCGGCCCTGCTGATGATCAACGGTATCGGCCTCCCCCTGGAGTTCTGGCGTCCACTCGAGGCCCGGCTCGGGCGGTTTCGGACCATCACGGTCGACCCGCCGGGCTCGGGGCATTCCTCGGTCCCCCGCGGCCGCTTCGGCGTCCGCGAGCATGCGGGCGTCATAGATGATCTCCTCGAGCACCTCGGGATCGACTCGGCCGGCGTGCTCGGCCTGGCGTTCGGCGGGATGGTGGCGCAGGAGCTGGCGCGCCGGAGTCCCGGACGCGTCGAGAGGCTCGCGCTTGCCTCGACGAACTGCGGCCTGGGCGGCATGCCCAGCCCGCCGAGGGCGCTGACCGCCGTCTTCAACCCGGTGAGCTTCTACTCCCCGGCGTATTTCCGCAAGGTCGCCCCGCTGATCTACGGCGAGGGGATCGTCGACGATCCCGCGCTCCTCGACGAGCACCTCGAGATCCGCCGGGACTGCCGGCCGTCGTTGCGGGGCCATGTCGTCCAGCTCCGCGCGGCCTTCGAGTGGACCAGTCGACCGTGGCTGCGCCACCTGCCGATGCCCGTGCTCGTGATCGCGGGGAGCGACGATCGGCTCGTGCCGACCGTCAACGGCCGGATCATCGCCAAGGCCGTCCCTCACGGCCGCCTGGAGATCATCGACGGGGGCAGCCACCTGTGCGTGCTCCAGGAGACCGCCCGGGCGGCGCAGCTCATCGGGGACTTCCTCGATGAGGACTGAGCCGGCCGCGCCCTGCGATACTGCGCACGTGTTCCACGGGCTTCGAGCGTGTGTTCAGCCCCGAGCGTGTCAGTAAACTCGCGTGTATGAGGAGACCGTCGGCACAGCTCGGGGAAATCATCCGACGGCAGCGAGAATTCAACAAGTTCACCCTGCGGCAGTTCGCCGAGATGGCCGGGATCTCGAATCCGTACCTCTCGCAGATCGAGCGCGGACTGCGCGCCCCCTCGGCAACCGTCATCGATGCCATCGCACGCTCGCTGAACATCAGCGCCGACATTCTCTACGAGCAGGCCGGCTTTCCCGTGGGCGACCGCGAGGGCGACGACGCACGTGCACGAATCGAAGCCGCCCTCGAGGCCGACCCGGCCCTCGCGCCTCGACAGCGACGCGCCCTGATGGAGATCTACGACGCCATGGTGATGGCGGGTCCGGTTCCTCGCCCGCGCCGCCGCAGTTAGTCCTCGCCGCGTGATGCTCGGCAGTCGATCCGCACCAAGGATTCGAGGTTCCAGATCACGGCGGGTGGGATGCCGCGCCTGCCGACGATCCTGACGAAGCAGACGAGCTATGTGGCGGTTGCGGCTGGGGGCTGATAGTCGGCGTCGGGTAAGGGGCGTCGGCAGATTTCGTGGGCTTCGTCGGCCGAGACGCCGAACATGCGCAACAGGTCCTCGGTGACCTGGTCGGTGGCCTCCGCGTCGTCACGTTCGGGGTGGTCGTGCAGCAGTTGACCCAGGCATAGCGCGGCGCCTGCTGCGATTGTCATGGCCAGTTCGGGATCGCGCACGCTGAACCGGCCCGACCGGGCAGCTGCCTCGATGTCCCGGCGAGCTCTCGGCGCCAGGCCCTTGTCCGAGCCGATCAGACTCAGACCGTTGCTGAGCAGAACCTTGCTCAGCTCGGGATTCCTGCGATGGAGGCGTCCGGTCAGACGGAAGCTCTGCGCAAAGACCTGGGCGGGGTCGTCCAGATCTGCGGTCAGTTCGTCGAGCACCGCCCCATGGCGGTCGAGGGCCTCCTCCACGGCAGCGTGGAAGAGCTCCTCTTTGGTCTGGAAGTGGTTGTAGAAGGACCCCATCCCGACATCTGCGGCTTGGGTGATCTCGAGAATCGGGGCGGCCGGTTTCCCTGCCGCCATGAACGACTGGGCTGCGCGTACGAGTGCGGCGCGGGTGCGCGCCTTGCGCCGGTCCAGACGGTTCGGTGCATCGGTGTTCTGCTCGGTCATGCCTGCGTGCCCTTCTCTCTGATCCGTCCGACCTGGCCTTACCCTACGGCGCGTCATCAATTGTGACGAATTCCTCAAAAACTCTTGACTGACGATATCTTCGTAAGTGACGATATCGTCATAACTTGAAGGGAGTGGTCCATGAGTGTCCACCATGACCCGCATTCCGGACTGCACAGTGAGCAGGGCGCGCTGGCGGGCGAGCACCGGGGGAAGGCCGCCGAGTCGATCATCAAGGTGTTCGACCTCGCGTGGCTGGAGTTCGAGAAGCCCGACCTCGATCGGGCGGAGGCGTTCGCCCATGCCTTCGGTTTTGCGACGGCGCTCCGAACGGCGCACGAACTACAGTTGCGCGGCACAGACCCCGGTTCGCCCTGCGTGCTCATCCGCCGAGGCCCGCGTTCGCGGTTCGTCGGTCCCGCCTTCCGGGCAGCCGACTCGACCGACGTGCTGCGACTCGCGGACGCAGTCGGAGGTGCGGTCGTGCCCCTCCCCGAGAGCCTCGGCGGGATCGCTGTCGATCTCGTGGATCCAAGCGCTCTCGGAGTCCGCGTGGTGTCCGACACGTTCGAGTTGCCGGCGCTGGCCGCCCAGGCTCCGCTCCACTTCAATTTCGGACACGACCGCGGGCGGGTGAACGCCACCCAGCGGCCACCCCGCGCGCCGGCCACCGTGCAACGGCTCGGTCACGTCGTGCTCCAGACGACGAAGTACCTCGAAACGCTCAACTGGTACCTCGAGCACCTCGGACTGATCGTCAGCGACTTCCTCTACTACCCGGGGCAACGGGCCCGGGGCCCGATCATGAGCTTCATCCGCTGCGACCGGGGTGCCACGCCCACCGACCATCACACTCTCGCGATGGTTCTCGGCCCGGCCAACCGCTATGTGCATTCGGCATATCAGGTCGCCGACCTGGACTCCCTCGCGGCGGGAGGCGAGTACCTGCTCGACCGGGGCTACCGCCGGTCCTGGGGCATCGGCCGGCACATCCAGGGCAGCCAGATCTTCGACTACTGGCGCGACCCCGACGGATTCATGGTCGAGCACTTCAGCGACGGCGATCTCTTCGACAACACGCTCGAGGCGGGCTGGGCACCGATGACCGCGTCCGGACTGGCCCAGTGGGGGCCGCCCGCCACCAAGGACTTCCTCGGACTGAGCCCCGGTCGGGACTCACTCCAGGAACTGCGCGCCATCGCCCTCGCGCTGCGCGCCGACAACGAATTCGACCTCCACCGCCTACGCGGCCTTCTGAAAGTTGCCAGCTCATGACCATCTCTGTCCTCCGCACCGCCGACGCCTGGTGGGTCGTCACACCGACGGGTGCTGCCCGGGTAGACACCGAGGCCACCACCACCGCTCAACTGCTGGCCGACCGACCAGCCGTCGAGGCAGCGGCGTCCAGCGAGGGCACCGTGCCCGTCGAGACCCTCTCGTTGCTCTCCCCGGTCACCGCCCCCTGCCGTGTGGTCGCACAGATGACGAACTTCGCCTCGCACGTCAAGGACGCGGGGATGAACCCCGACACCATTCCGTTGACCTTCTTCCGAAAGGCATCCGGTTCGATCGGCGGTCCCCACGACGACGTGATCCGTCCTGCCCATGTCCGGCTACTGGACTACGAGGTGGAGATCGGGCTCGTCTTCGGGCGTGAACTCCCCGTCGGCACCACGATCACCGCAGACACTCTCGCCGATCACGTCGCCGGCCTGGTTGTCACCAACGACATCTCCGCGCGCGACGTCCAGCTTCCCAAAACGCAGTTCTACGAGGCCAAGTCGTACCCGACGTTCACCCCGGTCGGCCCCGCGCTCGTACTGCTCGATGCCGACGAACTGAAGCGGTTCACCGACCTGCGCCTGCGGCTCTGGGTCAACGGTGAGCCTCGCCAGAACATGACCGTTGCCGACATGATCTACCAGCCGGCCGAGACTCTGCAGGCGCTGACCCGGTTCCAACGCCTCGATGCCGGAGACCTGCTGCTGACCGGAACACCGGTCGGGACGGCGCTGAGCGCCCCACCGAAGCCGATCGAAATCCTCTCCTCTCTGCTGCCGCCGGCCGTCAAATGGAAGCTCTTCTTTGCGGGCCAGGCCCGGAATTCGAACTATCTGCAGGACGGCGACGTCATCGAAGCCACCGTCGCCACAGACGACGGGACGATCGACTTGGGGCGGCAGCGCACGGTGGTGAGGTACGCGCGATGACCACCGACCTGCTGTGGCCGCGGTACGCAGCGCCCACGGATGTGACGGCGATCGAGGCCGTGCCGCTGAGAGATCGGGGGCTTCCGGAGTCCACCTATGCCTTGCTCACCCGAGCGGCCCGCATGTGGCCGGACCGCCTCGCGCTCACCGTCCTCCCGGACGCCGCACGGTGGCGGGAGCCGTTGCAGCGCAGTTTCTCCGAACTACTCGACGATGTTCACCGCTACGCGAACCTGCTCCATCGTCTGGGCGTGCGGCGCCACGACCCGGTCGCCTTGATGGCGCCCAACTGCGCCGAACTGATCCCCGCGACTCTCGCCGCGCAGCTTGCCGGCATCGCTGCCCCCATCAACGCGGCACAGTCGCAGCAGCACATCGCTGAACTGTTACGCCGCTCAGGTGCCCGGGTACTCGTCGCGGCCGGTCCGGAACTTGCGGCCGACACATGGGAGGTCGCGCACGAGATTGCCGTGAGCGGAGGGGTGGATGCAGTGCTGGCCCTCAGGCCCACCGGTGCCGCCGGCGTCCCTGCGGACCTGCCCGAAGTCGACGGAGTGCGGATCGGCTATTTCGGTGCGCTGTCGGCCGACATCGACTCCTCCGGCTTCGCCGGTGATCCCCCTCGTGGGTTCGACATGGCGGCACTGTTTCACACCGGTGGTACCACCGGTGTTCCGAAGCTGGCCGCCCACACCCACGACAACGAGGTCGCCAATTCCTGGATGCTGGCCGCGAACTCGTTGTGGGACCAGGACTCCGTGGTATTCGCCGCCCTGCCGCTGTTCCATGTCAATGCCTTGATGGTCACGCTGTTGGCACCGCTGTTCAAGGGCCAGGGTGTGGTGTGGGCCGGCCCGCTCGGCTACCGCGACCCGGTACTGCTCAGCGAATTCTGGAAGATCGTCGAGCACTACCGCATCGCGTCGATGAGCGCGGTGCCCACCATATACGCGGCCCTTGCGGAGCGCCCGGTCGACGCCGATATCAGTAGTCTGCGATTCGCCATGGTCGGAGCGTCGCCTCTGCCGACTGCGGTCGTCGAGAAGTTCCGGGAACACACGAGTGTGCCCCTTCTCGAAGGCTACGGCCTGACGGAGGCAACCTGCGCGAGTGCACGCAGCTTCACCGACGCGCCGCGACCCGGCGCGGTGGGCCTACGGATGCCCTATCAGCAGGTCAAAGTGGTACGCGTCCGCGAAGACGGCAGCTGGGAAGACCTGCCCACCGGAACGACCGGCGTGCTGGCCATCAGCGGTCCGACGGTGTTCGCCGGCTACGCTGTCGCCCACGACGAACACGGACACGTGCTCGACGGTATGGGCAAACTGGTCGACGGGTGGTTCGATACCGGCGACCTGGCGCGCGTCGACAGCGACGGTTTCATCTACCTGGTCGGACGCGCGAAGGACGTCATCATCCGGGGCGGGCACAACATCGATCCAGCGGTCATCGAAGACGCCCTACTGGACCATCCGCAGGTCACCGCGGTCAGCGCGGTGGGACGACCCGATGCCCACGCGGGCGAAGTGCCCGTCGCGTACGTCACCGTTGCCGCAGACGCCGGCATCACCGAGGATGAGCTGCAAGCCTGGGCGGGTGAGCGTGTCCCCGAACGGGCCGCGGCCCCCAGAACGGTGACCATCCTCCACGCCTTGCCTGTCACGGCGGTAGGCAAGCCCTACAAGCTCGCACTGCGCGCCGACGCGACACGGCGCGAGCTCGAGCAGGCCCTCGCCACCACCGCAGGGGTCGACAGCATCCATGCGTCCGTAGCGGACGGCTCGATTCTTGCCACTGTCGAGATCGACGGATCTGCCGGCGAACCGGCGGTCAAGGCGATCTTGGACCGATATGCGATCAATTGGAAGGTAATGGTGCGCAAATGATTACCGCATCCCTAGTTCTGGCGGTCTCGCTCGCAGTCCTCTACCTCCTGCTCGGCGTGAGCAAGATGGCGGCAACCTCGCCGATGCGGGAACGGGCAGCCCACGTCGGTATTTCCGTCAGCACGTATCGGGGTATCGGTGCGCTCGAGGTCGCCGGTGCAGCCGGTCTCCTGATCGGCGGACTCGTACCGGCGCTCGGCGCCGCGGCCGGCGTCGGGCTCCTGCTCCTGATGGCAGGGGCCGTCGTTACGCACGTACGCAACGGAGATGGATTGCGTGAGATGACGCCCGCCATCCTCGTCAGCGCGCTGATCCTCGCCTACCTCGCCGTCCTGTTCGGATCGATCCGATGAGCGAGCGGGTTGTCCCGGTCGTCATCGTCGGTGCCGGACCCACCGGACTGACCGCCGCCACGCTGCTTGCTCAGCACGGGGTCGAGTGCCTGGTACTCGAGCGCTGGGAGGGCGTCTATGCGCAGCCGCGGGCGGTCCACCTCGACGGTGAGATTCACCGGATCGTGGCGCACCTCGGGATCGCCGACGAGTTCGCGGCGATCTCCCGGCCGTGCCTCGGGTTGCGGCTCCTCGACCGGAACATGCGAATTCTCACCGAGTTCCACCGAGACCCCGGTCCGGGCGTACACGGCTACCCCGAGGCCAACATGTTCGATCAGCCGCAGTTCGAGGAGATCCTGCGCGCCAATCTTGAACGGTACCCAGGGGCCTCTCTGCGCGGCGACATCGAAGTAACCGGGCTGGCCCACGACAAGACCGGCGGCATTCGCGTCGACTTCACCGACCGAAGCACCGGCGTGCACGAATCGGTACGGACCAGATACGTGTTGGGCTGCGACGGCGCCAACAGCATGGTCAGAGAACAGATTCAGGCAACGATGCGGGATCTGAAGTTCGAACAACGCTGGCTGGTTGTCGACGTCGCCACCACCGCAGACCTCGGCGAGTGGGAGGGCGTGCACCAGGTGTGTGACCCCGTGCGCGCGGCAACGTACATGCGGATCGGAAAAACGCGCTACCGCTGGGAGTTCCGTCTGAAGCCAGGTGAGAGCGCCGAGGACTATCGCGAAATGGCCCGACTGCATCCCCTCATCTCGCCATGGACAAGGAACACACCGGCCGAAGACCTGGAGCTGGTCCGTCTGGCCGAGTACACCTTTCGAGCCCGAGTCGCGGACCGATGGCGCGACCGGCACGTGTTTCTGCTGGGCGACGCCGCCCATCTCACACCGCCGTTCATCGGACAGGGGATGGGGGCGGGGATGCGGGACGCGATGAACCTCGCCTGGAAACTTGCAGGCGTCCTCCGCGGGGATCTGCCTGAGAGCGCACTGGACACCTACGAGATCGAACGCAAGCCCCACGCACGGGCGCTGATCCGGCGGGCCAAGTTCGTCGGAATGGCCATGACCGAGGGCGGCGAACTCGGTAATCTCATCCGCCGCGTCGCCCTACCGCTGTTGCACCGCGTGCCGGGCCTCAGCGACAAGATCATGGACAACGAGACCCCGGCTCTCCGCCGCTCCAGTCTCATCGAGCGATCCCGACTACGCAGAAGCCGAGCGGGCCGCCTGATCCCGAATCCGGTCCTCGACGAGGGTCGCCGATTCGCCGAGGTCGTCGCCGGCCGGTTCGCGGTGGTCACCTCCGTCTCCCCGACCACGGAACAACGCACCGCCATCGAACAACGGGGTGGCACAGTCCTGCTGGCTCGGCCGGACACCGATCTGCACCGCTGGCTACGCCGCGGCCGGGCGCGCGCTGTCATCGTCCGGCCCGACGGCACCGTCCTTCGTAGCGGCAACGAACTGTCCGCCCTCTGCGCCGCCCTGCCCCGCTTCCACACCGACCACTCGCCAACGATCCTCACACGGTGAGCCACCCCTGACGGAATCTCCACTGCGCACGGGTGCGGATGCTCCGAGCTATTGGTCCGCCGAGTGCTCGCGCCACGTCATCCTCGATTCCGGCCCGATTCCCCCGCGCTTCGCCGACTCGGACCGGTGGTGTGGTTGTCGCGACAGGGAGTGTCCGATAAGGACACTCCCCCATCGGCGACCGACGGACCGCACCCGCGCGGGGGCGTGTGGCGGGTCCGTCGAGACCCCGGCGGATGTGGGTCGGCAGGGCCGTGCGGCGGTTCCGACCCTACGGTGCGGCCTCCGGTATGCGGGCTGTCGGCAGGTGGCTCGTGCCGGCAGTCGCGGAGGTTGAGGCGGCGAACTGTCAGCAGGACGAGGGTGGGGACGCCGATCAGCAACAGGACGGGGGCAAGATCGTCGAGCATCGGGATTCTCCGATCGGAGTGAGAGGTCACGCTCGCACGGGGTGGCGTGGACCGAGGCGAGACGGTTGCGGGTGTGGCAGACGACGGCATCGGCCACCGGCACACGTACCGGCGATGCCGGAACGTCCGGCGGACCGTGCACATCCCGGCCACCAGCAGCGGCAAAGCAACCGCGAGGAGCCAGGCACCGGCGGTGCCGGCCAGGACCGTACCCGTACCACTGAGCAGTATCCGCATGCGCCACCCGGGCCCACGCGTGCACCATCAGTGCCGCACCATCGCCGTTTGGGCAAGGGTGAAATCGACGAACACGCCGATCGCGCACAGCGGCACGAGGGTGGTCATCCGACCGCGATCAGCATCAGCACATCGTCGTCGGCCGACGGGAATTGCCGTCGAGTCCGCTCTGCGGCCGGAGCCGGCGAGCAGTAGCGGACCACCGGGATCCCAGAAGGCGGCACCGGCGGGCGGCGGACATAGCGCAGCGGTGCCCGGGCCGTCGGCCGGTCCGAAGCGGTGTTGAGGTAGCGGATGACCAAGGCGGCTGTCACGAACGCCCCGAGGAGCATCCACGTGGTCAGCATGTCGCTCACGCGCACGTATCCTTCCTTCGCGTCGACGGGTTTCGACCACCAACGAGCATCGGCCCGTCCCGACCCGGCAGGGAAGACTCGCCGTCGGATCCTTGCGAAATCTCTACGCCTCCGGACCGAGGAGCCGCCGCCCCGTGCCCGTCACGGCGGGCAACAGCACACCGCGTTGTGGCCTGCGCCTCTGATTCGCTTCTCCTGCATCGCTCGATCGAACCCGACCGCCGGCACGGGATGCGCTCCGATGCTCGAGTACTCCGATCTGCATGCCGAACGCTCCGAGCCTCCGACAGTCGCCCCCGTTCCGAGCGAGGGCGCCACGGGCCCCGCGAAGCTGGGTGATGAGTAAGCACCGCATCAAGCTTTCGGTCCAGAGCATAAGGAAAGCGTCAAGACGCATCCGTTTCGATCCTCGGCGGCGGTATGGGTGGAAGGACCCGCAACGGCGCGGGCCACCTGATCAAGGAGAAGGTCCGCAATGCTCGCCCATTGGCACCTGTTCGCCCGATCACGGCCGAGGCAGAACGTCTGGATCGACGTGTCCGAGTGCGTCGCGGACGTCGGCACGATCGATGCCGGCGTCGAGCGGGTGTTGCACCGACAGCACCTGCGCCTGGCGGGGATGTGCTGCGCACTCGAGACTCCCGGGGCCGGGGAACGCTGCCTGGACGCCTGTATCGACCGTGCGGTCGCCGCGATGGAACACATCCGGCGCCGCCACGGGGTGCTACTGAGTCAACTGGCGATCACCATCGCGGACGCGAGCATTCCTGCGGCTGCGGCATTGGAGCAACGCGAGGTGAGTGCCGTGATCGAGGACTGCCTTGATGCGGCCTGCGCCCGCTACCGTTACCCGCGCCCGACCGTGACCCTGCTGCTCCACACTGTTGGGGGCACTCCGACCGGCTCCTCGCACGCCAGCACACTCGACATGGTCCGCGACGCGACCCTCGAACTCTCATGATCATCGCATCCGTCCGCCCCGGCCCGGTGGGGCCAGCCGATGCCGAGGCTGCGGCCCGCCGTGCCGACCGGGCACAGGCTCAGCTCTTTCTCGGCGTGCTCGAGCGAGAGTTCGAGCAGGTCACAGTGCGGATCAACTTTGCTGAGCACTGCGCCGCCGATGAACAACGGCACGGCTTCGCGGTCAGTGCCCAACGATTCGAGGACGAAGCACGCAGACTGTGGGTCACCCTCGGTGAACTCCACCGTATGATCGCCGCCCTGCGTGCCCGGCAGACCCGGCCTTGACGCACGGACGCCGGTCACAGCATGCGCCGCGGCCGAGCCGAGACGCCCCTGCCCGGCGCACGAGTAGTGCGGCGAGATCCAGCGGTGCGAGGCACCATGGACGGACATGATCGCCTTGTCCTGAATGGGGAGCTGGTATGCCGCCACACCGTTCCACCGAGTCGCCGTTCCGCAACGGTGCGGGTAGCACCGCGCTTGTCGCGGGAATCACCGCCGCGGTGTTCGCCTTCGTTCCCCTCATCGGTGACCTGATCACGATTCCCGCCGGGCTGGCCGCGGTGGTCTGCGGCTGGGTCGGCCTGGACCGGGTCGACAAGGGCCTGGCAACGAACCATCGGGAGGCCCTCACCGGTGCCGTCCTCGGTACCGCGGCACTGTTCGTGGTGTTCGTCGTCTTCGCCGCAACCCACAGCGCCGGCGGATGACCATCGGCCCGCCCCCGGGACCCGCCGACCGTGGTGAGGTCGGTGCACCTGGTGCGCCGGGGTCCGGTGCAGGCGGGGGTGCGGCGCCACTGGTTCGGCGGGTCCGCGGCGATCATCTCGGCGGCCGTGCCCGGCTGTGAGTCCGCACGACGGCACTTCGAAACACCTACGCGTCGATCAGCGCATCCCCAGAAGTCGGCGCACGCCACGAATCCGGCGGTTCGCGCGGATCGTGGTGGCCAGTCCGCGCCGCCGGCCGGTGACGGGATCGACAACCGGCATCCCGCCGAAGCCGCGTTCGGATGCGGTCTCGGGAGCGGCGTCCGAAGTGTCTTTGAGGTACTTGTTCGGCAGCGACAGTTTCGCGATGGTGCGCCACGTCTTGAGGTACTGCACCGCGAGCGGACCGCTGGTGTAGGGCAGGTCGTATTTGCCGCACAATGCGCGCACCCGCACGGCGATCTCGGCATACCGGTTGGACGGCAGGTCCGGGAACAGGTGGTGCTCGATCTGATAGCTGAGGTTGCCCGTCATGAAATCCATCAACGGACCACCGGAGATATTGGCGCTGCCGAGCATCTGTCGCAGATACCAGCGGGCCTGGCTCTCGTTGTCGACGTCCGCCTTGGTGAACTTCTCCGCGCCGTCGGGAAAGTGCCCACAGAAGATCACCGCGTTGGTCCACAGATTACGGATCACGTTGGCAGTGATGTCGGCCGTCAGGGTGGACTTCCACGCCCTCCCGGTGAGGGCCGGGTACAACACGTAGTCCTTGCCGATCTGTCGGCCCACCTTCCGGCCCACCTCACGCAGCTTACGGCTGGTTTCGGCACGGTCGTCCCGGCCCCTGGCGACCTTGCCGAGTTCGAGGTGCTGGATGGCGACGCCGTATTGGAACAGCAGCGCTAGCAACGCGTTGTAGACGAGGTTGCCGGCGTTGAACGGCTTCCACCGTTGGTCCCGGGTGACCCGGATCAGGCCGAATCCCACGTCGTCGTCCATGCCCAGGATGTTGGTGTACTTGTGGTGCAGATAGTTGTGGGTCTGCTTCCAGTGCGCTGACGGGTCGGCGTTGTCCCATTCCCAACTCGCGGAGTGGAT
>NZ_PCZU01000160.1:0-1145 GCF_002887785.1 Rhodococcus sp. ENV425 | reverse complement strand
CCACTGCCCGTGCATCACGTTGTGCCCGAGTTCCATGTTGTCGATGATCTTCGACACGCCGAGCAGACCCGTGCCGAGCAACCACAGCGGACGGCGCCGGCTGCCGAACAGGGTCACTCGCCCGGCGAGTTCGAGGCTGCGCTGCAACCTGATGGTGTTGCGGATGTATCGGGCGTCGCGTTCGCCGCGGGAGTCCTCGATGTCGCGACGGAGGGCATCGAGCTCTCGGCCGAGGGCCTCGACATCCGCGTCCGTCAGATGCGCGAATTCCTGAAGATCTGAGATGGCCATGCGACTACCTTAGCGTAAGTTACGACACCGTAAGTTACGGCACCGTAAGGATGTGGTGGCGGCCGGAGCCTCGCGTGCACACGCCGTGGCGCCGTACCCACGCTCCCGCAGGGGCGCGACGACATGCTCCACGGAATCTCCGCCTGGTGCCGGCACTGGTCGAACTGGCGCAGCGCCGGCCGGACCAGTGCCCGCGCGCCACCACACACCCCCACATCAGACACTGTCGATGCAGTACTCAGCCCGGGCGGGACGTCAAGACCACCGGGTCGGCACGATCGTCCTCCGGCTGGTGGCACCGACCGCGACCGTGCCGGCGAGGGCCGCGACGATCAGCAGCACGGCCGGGGCCGGGGCCAGCCACCACGGGGACGCGAGCAGCACCGCCAGCACCAGCATCGCGATCAGCAGGGCCGTCGGGTCGGGGCGGGTGCGGGTCTCGCCGAGTGTCGTGTACCGGCGGAACCGGCGTCCGTCCTCCATGTCAGTGCTTCCCCTCGATCGCGCGAGCGGTCTGGGCGTGCGAACCCCAGCCCACGTGCGCCTCGGACCGCATTTTTTCGCTCATGTGCGGGTAGTGCAGCTCGAACGCCGGGCGCTCGGAGCGGATGCGCGGCAGCTCGGTGAAGTTGTGCCGCGGCGGCGGGCAGCTCGTCGCCCACTCGAGGGAGTTGCCGTAACCCCACGGGTCGTCGACGGTCACGACCTGGCCGTACCGGTAGCTCTTGAACACGTTCCACAGGAACGGCAGGGTCGAGGCGCCGAGCACGAAGGCACCGACGGTCGAGATGATGTTCAGGGTGGTGAACCCGTCCGAGGGCAGGTAGTCGGCGTAGCGGCGCGGCATGCCCTCG
>NZ_PCZU01000159.1:0-924 GCF_002887785.1 Rhodococcus sp. ENV425 | reverse complement strand
TCGGCGACGCGGGCGGCGTTGGCGACGTGCCGTTCCATGCGCAGCGACAGGGTTTCCAGGCCCTGGGCGATGAGGAAGGCGTTGAACGGGGAGACCGCGGAGCCGAGGTCGCGCAGCAGTTGCACGCGGGCCTTGAGGGCGTAGGCGGGGGCGCCGAGGTCGGCGTAGACCACGCCGTGGTAGCTGGGGTCGGGGGTGACGAACTGGGGGTGCCGCGCGGTGCCGTCGGGGCCGGTGGCGGTCCAGTCGAAGGTGCCGCCGTCGACGAGGACGCCGGCGATGGCGGTGCCGTGGCCGCCGAGGTATTTGGTGGCCGAGTGCACGACGATGTCGGCGCCGTGCTCGAGGGGGCGGATCAGGTAGGGGGTGGCGACGGTGTTGTCGACGATCAGCGGCAGGTGGTGCTCGTGGGCCACCCCGGAGATGCCCGGCAGGTCGAGGAGGTGGTTCTTGGGGTTGGCGATGGTTTCGCCGTAGAAGGCGCGGGTGGTGGGGCGGATCGCGGCGCGCCACTGGTCGAGGTCGTCGGGGTCGTCGACGAAGGTGACCTCGATGCCGAGTCGGGGCAGGGTGTAGTGGAACAGGTTGTAGGTGCCGCCGTAGAGGTAGGGGCTGGAGACGAGGTGGTCGCCGGCGGCGGCGAGGTTGAGCACGGCGAAGGTTTCGGCGGCCTGGCCGGAGGACAGCAGCAGGGCGGCGGCGCCGCCTTCGAGGGCGGCGATGCGTTGTTCGACCGCGTCCTGGGTGGGGTTCATGATGCGGGTGTAGATGTTGCCCGGTTCGGTGAGGCCGAACAGGGCGGCGGCGTGGTCGGTGCTGTCGAAGGTGTAGCTGGTGGTCTGGTAGATCGGCAGGGCGCGGGCGCGGGTGTCGCCGCCGCCGGGCTGGCCCACGTGGATCTGCTTGGTCTCGAAGCTCCAGCCG
>NZ_PCZU01000158.1:64839-73692 GCF_002887785.1 Rhodococcus sp. ENV425 | reverse complement strand
TCCGGCGCGCCGTCGCTGGCCGGGGTGCGGCTCGGCGTCCCCACCACGTGGTTCACCGAACTGTGCGACGCGGGCGTGCTGGCCGCGTGGGAGGCGGCGATCGCCGCGCTGCGGGGCCTGGGCGCCGAGGTGGTGCCCGTCGACATCCCCGACGCCCACCGCCTGCACGACGACGTCACCATCGTGCTCACCTGCGAGCTCGCCGCCAACCAGGAGGGCGCGCTGGAGCGGTTCGCGCGGTACGACATCGGCACCCAGGTGCGTATCGCGCGTGGGCTGGTGCCGTCGGCGGTGGACTACCTGCGTTCGCTGCGCCGCCGCGCCGGCGCCCAGCGCGCGACGGTGCAGGCGTTCGACGCCGCCGGGATCGACGCGTTCGTCACCCCGGGCATCGGGGCGACGGCCGCGCGGCTGTCGGACGTCACCGTCGAGATCGACGGCGTGCGCCACCCCATGCAGTCGATAGTCGGCCGCAACACCGGCCTGTTCGACTACCTCGGCCTGCCCGCGGTGATGGCGCCCGCCGGTTTCGTCGACGGCCTGCCCGTCGGCGTGCAGATCGTGGGCCGGCCGTGGGTCGACGACACGTGCCTGCGCCTGACGCAGGCGCTGCAGACCGTCACCGACGTCCACGAGCGTCGCGCCGATGGATAGCGTTGCCGCACAGCATCATCCGCATCCGTGGCGGGTGTTCGCGGCCACCAGTATCGGCGTGGTCGCGGTGTTCCTCAGCATCAGCGGCCTCACCGTCGCGCTGCCCACCGTCACCCGCGAGCTGGGTGCCTCGGCGGCGCAGTCGACGTGGATCCTGTTGGGCTACATGCTCGTCACCACCGCGCTGATCCTCGTCTTCGGCCGGCTCGCCGACATCGTCGGCCGTCGCCCGTTGTATCTGGCGGGGCTGGCGGTGTTCACGGTCGCGACCGGGCTGTGCATGCTCGCGCCGTCCGCCGGGTGGCTGATCGCGGCGCGGGTGCTGCAGGGCGTCGGGGCGGCGGCCGTCGTCACCAACAACACGGCGCTGCTCACCGACACCTTCCCGCCGCACAGCCTGGGCCGTGCCCTCGGCTGGAACGCGACCGTCGCGGCCGTCGCGCAGGTCGTCGGGCCGGTGATCGGCGGTGCAGCAACGGCCGCGTTCGGCTGGCGCGGGCTGTTCGTCGTCGTGCTGCCGGTGGGGGTGCTCGCGATCACGTCGTCGCTGCTGGTGATCCCGCGTGGCACCCGCCGTCGCATCGAGCGTGAGCCGTTCGACCTGGCGGGAGCGGTGCTGTCGACCGCGCTGCTGACCGCCGTCGTGCTGGCGCTGACACCGGGGGTGACGTCGTCGCCGTGGTTGCCGTGGGCGTGCGGCGCCGCGAGCCTGGTGCTCGGCGCGGTATTCGCGGCGGTGCAGATCCGTCGCGCCCACCCGCTGGTGGACCTGACGCTGTTCCGCAACCGCGGCATCGCGCTCGTCCTCGTGGCGGTGCTCGTCAACGCCGTCGCCACCTACGCGGTGACGCTGCTCGTGTCGCTGTACGGGCAGGCGGTGGGCGGGATCTCGGCCGTCGCGGCCGGGTTGCTGGTGATGCCCGTCGCGGTGGGCACCGTCGTCGCGGCCGCCGCCGCGGGCTCGCTGATGCTGCGCTTCACCCCGCGCACGCTGACCGCCACGGGCATGGCGCTCAACGCCGTCGGGCTGCTCGGCGTCACCCTGATGCTCTCGCCGGACGGCGGATCGCTCGGGGCGACGGCGCCGTTCCTGTTCGTCCTCGGCTGCGGCACCGGCCTGTTCATGACCCCGAGCACCAGCGCGCTGATGCTCACCGCGCCTGCGGAACGTCGCGGGATCGCCAACGGGCTGCGCTCGACGCTGCAGAACGTCGGCTACCTGCTCAGCACCGCGCTGGCGCTGGCCGTCGCGACCGTCGGGCTCAGCGCCACCGCGCGGCAGGCCGCGTACGGCGGCACCCTCGGCACGCTCGGCAGCGCCGAGCTGGCGCGGTTCGTCGACAACGTCCGCGCGGTGGGTCTCGCGCTCACCGTCGTCGCCGCCGCGGGCGTCGCCGTGTGCCTGGCCTTCCCGCGACGGAACGCCGCGCCCGCCGCCGTGCGTCCCCTCGAGCCCGTCACGACCCTGAAGGACATCGCATGACCCTCGCCGACCGCACCACCCAGGCGGCCGACTACGCCCGCGCCGGCTTCGGGCAGGAACTTCAGCCCGGCACTCGCCCGGCCCTGATCGTCGTCGACCCGGCCCGCGCCTACATCGACCCGGACTGCCCGCTCTACGCCGGGGTGGAGGAGAACGTCGCGGCGATGCGCACGCTGCTCGCCGACGCCCGCGCCGCCGGCATCCCCGTCGTGATCACCGAGGTGCGGCTGCGCGCCGACGGCGCCGACGCCGGGGTGTTCTTCAAGAAGTCGGGCACGCTCGTCGCGTTCTGCGAGGGCAGCCCGTACGGGGAGCTCATCGACGGCCTCGAGCCGACGTGTGCCGAGCTGCTCGTGACGAAGAAGTACGCGAGCGCGTTCTTCGGGACGTCGCTGAATTCGTACCTGACGTCGCTCGGGGTGGACACTGTCCTCATCGCCGGCCTGTCCACGAGCGGCTGCGTGCGCGCGACGACCCTCGACGCGATGCAGCACGGCTACATTCCCATCGTCGTGGAAGACGCCGTGGGCGACCGGGATCCGGCCATCCACCACTCGAACCTGTTCGACATGCAGCAGAAGATGGCCGAGGTCTGGCCGCTGACCCGCGCCCAGTCCTACCTCGCCCGTGCGTGATTCCGGTAGCTCTGGCTACCAGAAACGCGCACGGGCGGCGAAGCCGCACGGCAGTTAACACGAACGAACCAACGGTGTTGCCGGTCGCAACACGGCACCCGATACATTCGAAGTCATCGACCGCATCGGCCGGCCCCGCAACGACGCGCCCCCGCCTCTCGTCGAATCCCGCCTCTCGTCGAATCCCGCCTCTCGTCGAACCTCCTCTTCCCCCTCCAGGAGAATTCATGCGCACCACCCTTCCCGGCCGGGCCGCGATCGCCGCGCTCACCCTCACGGCCGCCCTCGGTCTCGCCGCATGCAGCAGTTCCGGCTCCGGCGGCGGCGACGTCTCCGACGTCGACGTCGCGGCCGGCATCGAATACGCCCGCGCCCAGCTCGCGAAGTACGCGGCCGACCCGGAGTTCACCCTCGAGGCCGAGCCCTTCCCGATGCGGAACATCGCCGGCAAGACGATCTTCGCGATCCCCACCAACAGCGAGAACCCCTACAACGTCGCCGTCGACGAGGAATCGAAGAAGGTCGCCGAACGCTACGGCGCCACCTGGATCGAATACACCAATCAGGGCCAGCCCGCCCAGTGGGCCACCGGCGTCGAGCAGGCCGTCAACCAGAGGGTCGACTTGATCATCCTCTCCCAGGGCATCGACGCCTCCCTCATCAAGCCGGCCCTCGAAAAGGCCGAGACGGCAAATATTCCCGTGCTGCTCACCCACACCATCCTGCGCGGCGAGTCGCTGCCCGCCGGCCTCGAGGGCCTCGTCGACGCCACCACCGACGCCCCGCTCGCCGAGGCCAACCGCCTCACCGTCGACTGGATGATCGATCAGACCGACGGCGAGGGCAACGCCCTGATCATCACCTCCAACGAGGTCCCGCCCGCCAAGGCCGAGGTCGCGGCGATGGAGGACGAGATCGCGCAGTACTGCCCCCGGTGCGAATACAAGATCGTCAACGTGCCCGTCGCCGAGTGGGCCACCAAGATCCAGTCCGAGGTGCAGTCAGCCCTCTCCGCCGACCCCACCATCAACTTCGTCCTGCCCATCTACGATTCGATGTCGCTCTATGCCCAGTCCGGCATCAAGGCCGCCGGCAAGACCGGCCAGGTCGAGATCTCCTCCGTCAACGGCACCCCCGCCGTGCTGAAGATCCAGCAGGACGACGGCATCGTCACCATGAACGTCGGCGAATCCATCCCGTGGCTCGCCTGGGCCACCATGGACCAGGCCGGCCGCCTGCTCCTGGGCTACGACCCCGTCCCGGACGGTGCCCAGCAGACCCCGCTCAAGCTCATCACCGCCGACAACATCGACGAGACCGGCACCCCGCCGCAGCCCGACAAGGGCTACGGCACCGCCTACGTCACCGGCTACGAGGCCCTGTGGGGGTCCAGTGAGCAGCCCTGACCCCATCGTCAACATCGTCGGCCTGTCCAAGACCTTCGGCAGCCACACCGTCCTGAAGGACGTCGGCCTGACGATCCACGCCGGCGAGGTGCACGGCCTGCTCGGCGAGAACGGCTCCGGCAAGTCCACCCTCATCAAGGTCCTCGCCGGTTTCCACGCCCCCGACCCCGGTGCCGCCCTGCAGGTCCGCGGCCGCGACGTGCCCCTGCCCGTCCCGGCCGGCGGGTTCCGCGAACTCGGCATCAGCTTCGTCCACCAGGACCTCGCGCTCGTGCCCGACCTGTCGGTGGTGGAGAACCTGCGCGTCGGGCCCGTCGTCGCCGGCTCGAGGCCGTGGATCTCGTGGCGGCGCGAGAAGTCGACCGCGCGAGCGCTGTTCGACCGTTTCGGCCTCGACGTCGACCCCGATGCGCCGGTGTCGAGCCTCGGCGAGACCGACCGCGCGCTCGTCGCGATCCTGCGGGCCGTGGAGGAACTCGGCGACCGCCGCCCCCTCCTCGTCCTCGACGAGCCGACCGTCTTCCTCCCCCGCGAGGGCACCGACCTGCTGTTCTCCGTCGTCCGCGAGATCGTCGCCGACAGGAAGGCCGCGGTGCTGTTCGTCTCCCACGACCTCGACGAGGTGCTCGACCACACCGACCGCGTCACCGTCCTGCGCGACGGCGTCTCCCAGGGCACCCACCGCACGCGCGACCTCACCGCCGTCTCGCTCATCGATCTCATCGTCGGCCGCAGCCTCGACTCCGCCGACCCCCGCGTCGCCGGTCCCGTCCGCGACTTCGACGACGCGGCGCCGCTCGCCCGGATCGAGGAACTCGAGACCGCGACCGTCGACGGGATCGGCTTCGACGTGCGGCCCGGCGAGATCGTCGGCCTCACCGGCATCGCCGGCTCCGGCTACGACGATGTGCTGCCCGCCCTGTACGGGGCCCGACCGGCCCGCGGGGGAAGGTTGACGATCGGCCCCGACACCGTTGCGCTACAGACGATCACCCCGATCGACGCGCTCGACCGCAACGTGGTGTACGTGCCGCCGGACCGCAAGGTGGAGGGCAGCGCAACGGAGCTGACCGTCGCCGAGAACGTCACCCTGCCGATCCTCGGCGCGGGCCTGGTCAAACCGGGCGCGCTCAGGGCCGTCGCCGCGTCCCTCGCCGAACGCTGCGACGTGCGGCCCCGCGACCCCCAGGCCGTCTACGGTTCCCTCTCCGGCGGCAACCAGCAGAAGGCCCTGCTCGGCAAGTGGCTCCAGACCAACCCGGCGCTGGTGCTGCTCGCCGAACCCACCCAGGGCGTGGACATCGGTGCTCGCGCCCGCATCTTCGAGATGCTCCGTGAGACGGCGCGCGGGGGAGCGGGCATCGTCGTCGCCAGCTCCGACTACGAGCAGCTGTCGGTGCTGTGCGACCGCGTCCTCGTCTTCTCCCGCGGCCACATCGTCGCCGAACTCACCGGCGACCACCTTTCCAAGCACCACATCTCGGACAGCGTCCTCGGACTGACCCGACAGGAAGTGAAAGCCTGATGTCCGTCACCCTCGACAAGACCACCACTGCGAAAACCCCGGCACCCGTGGCGGGCTCCGCCCGGCCGCGCGTCGCGCTCGGCCCGCTGGTCGAAAAGTACGCGCTCGTGCTGGCCCTCGTCGCCGTCGTGCTCGTCTTCAGCGCGCTGCGCCCCGAGATCTACCCGACCGCGAACAACCTGCAGAACATCCTCGGTTCCCAGGCCGTACTGCTCATCCTCGCCCTCGGACTGATCGTGCCGCTCACCGCCGGCGAGTTCGACCTCTCGGCCGTGTCCACCATGTCGCTCGCCGCGATGACCATCGCGGTGCTCAACGTCCAGCAGGGCTGGTCGCTGCTGCCGGCCATCGCCGTCGCCGTGCTCGTCGCGCTGTTCGTCGGCGTCGTGAACGCCGTGCTCGTCGTCCGGCTGCACATCGACTCGTTCATCGCGACGCTCGGCAGCGGCACCGTCGTCCTCGGCGTGGTGCAGTGGATCTCCGACTCCACCTCGGTCACCGGCATCGACGCCGCGCTCGTCGACGCCACCATCGGCCCCCGCCTGTTCGGGGTGTCGCTGCAGTTCTACTACGCCCTCGCCCTCGTCCTGCTCACCGCGGTGATCTTCCAGTACACGCCGATCGGGCGCCGGCTGCTGTTCGTCGGGCGCGGCCCGCAGGTCGCGCGGCTCAGCGGCCTGCACGTCGACCGCATCCGCGGCGGCGCGCTCGTCACCTCCGCGCTCGTCGCGGCCCTGGCCGGCATCGTCTACGCCGGCATGCTCGGCGGCGCCGACCCGTCGTCCGGCCAGTCGTTCATGCTGCCGGCGTTCGCCGCCGCATTCCTGGGCGCCACCGCGATCGTGCCCGGCCGCTTCAACGCCTTCGGCACCCTCGTCGCGGTGTACTTCCTCGTCGCCGGGGTCGTCGGGCTGCAGATGCTCGGCGTCGCCAGCTTCGTCCAGCAACTGTTCTACGGCGGCGCACTCGTCGTCGCCGTCGCCCTCTCCGGTGCGGTCCGTCGCCGCACCGCCACCCGATCCGCGCGCTGAGCGCCCGACCGAAGGACACCCGCCATGAAGACCACGGTCGTCGCCGGCAACCCCAAGCCCGGCTCCCGCACCCTCGACGCCGCCACCCTCCTGGCCACCGAACTCACCGGCGCCGCACCCGACCACGTCGTCGACGTGATCACCCTCGGACCCGGCCTGCTCGGCTGGGGCGACGACGCCGTCAAGGCGGCGGTGGACACCGTCGCCGCCTCGGACCTCGTGGTCGTCGCCAGCCCCACGTTCAAGGCCACCTACACCGGCATCCTCAAGCTGTTCCTCGACCAGTTCGCCACCGGCGACGGCTTGCGCGACGTCACCGCCGTGCCGCTCATGCTCGGCGCCGGCCCGGCCCACGCCCTGGCCCCGGACCTGCTGCTCAAGCCGGTCCTCGTCGAACTCGGTGCCACCACCCCGGCGCCGGGTCTGTACCTGCTCGACTCCACCTACACCACCGACACGCGGATCGCGGACTACGCCCAGCGCTGGGCTCCGGTCCTGCGGTCCACTCTCCGGACGGAGGCCCGATGACCACCCTGACCCTCGACGGCGCCGCGCTGCGTCGCGCCTTCGCCCACGTCCCGTCCGGGGTCGTCGCGATCTGCGCCGACACCGGCACCGAACGCCTCGGCATGGCCGCGAGCACGTTCGTGCCGGTGTCGTTGGATCCGCCGCTGGTGGCATTCTGCGTGCAGAACACCTCCACCACCTGGCCGAAGCTCGCGGCACGACCGCGACTGGGCATCAGCGTCCTGAACTCCGACGGTGCCGCCCGGGTGCTCGCGGCCAAGGACGGCGACCGGTTCGCCGGCATCGACACCGAAACCCGGGACGGGGGAGCGCTGTTCGTCGCCGGCTGTAGCGTCCGGCTGGACGTGTCGATCGAACAGCAAGTGCCCGCGGGCGACCACGCCATCGTCGTGCTGCGGGTCCACGAACTGCACTGCGACGACTCCGGCACCGAGCCGATCGTGTTCCACCGCAGCGCCTTCCGCCGGCTGGTGGCGTCGTGAACCGGATCGAGGCGGCGCTGGCCGCACTGCGCGCGGGGCGGCCCGTCCTCGTCGCCGACGACGCCGACCGCGAGAACGAGGGCGACGTGATCCTCGCCGCCCACCACGCGAGTCCGGAGTGGATCGCGTGGACCGTGCGGCACACCTCGGGCCTGCTGTGCGCGCCGATGACCGGCGCCCGCGCCGACGCCCTAGACCTGCCGGCGATGGTGACCGACAACCAGGACCCGAAGCAGACCGCGTACACGGTGACTGTCGACGCCGCGCGCGGGGTGAGCACCGGCATCAGTGCCGCCGACCGCGCCACCACGCTGCGGGTGCTCGCCGACCCCACCGCCACCGCCCGCGACCTGATCCGGCCCGGGCACATCCTGCCGCTGCGCGCCCGGCCCGGCGGGGTGCTCGAACGTCCCGGCCACACCGAGGCCGCCGTCGACCTGTGCGCGCTCGCCGGGCTGCCCCAGGTCGGGGTGATCGCCGAACTCGTCGCCGACGACGGGTCCATGATGCGCATGCCCGGCATCGAGGACCTCGGCGCCCGGCACGACCTGCCCGTCCTCACCGTCGCGGAGCTGATCAACTACCGCGCCGCGCACCCGCTGCCCGCAACCGTGGTGCCGGCCGGGCGGGTGATCCGCGCCGACGAGACCGTGATGCCGACCCGGTTCGGCACCTTCCGTGCCGTCGGCTACCTGGACCGGCACACCGGTGCCGAGCACCTGGCGCTGCTCGCCGGCGACCCGGTCGACGGGGCGCTGGTGCGGGTGCATTCGGAGTGCCTGACCGGGGAGTCGTTCGCCTCCCAGCGCTGCGAATGCGGCCCGCAGCTCGACGCCGCCCTCGAGCGTCTCGCCCACGAGGGCGGGGTGCTGGTGTATCTGCGCGGGCACGAGGGCCGTGGCATCGGACTGCTGAAGAAGCTGGCCGCCTACCGGCTGCAGGACGGCGGCCTGGACACCGTGCAGGCCAATCTGGAACTGGACGAACCCGCCGACGGCCGCGAATACGGCGGTGCCGCCGCGATCCTGCACGACCTCGGTGTGCGGTCGGTGCGGCTGCTCACCAACAACCCGGCCAAGATCTCCGGGCTCGAGGACAACGGCATCGTC
>NZ_PCZU01000158.1:46579-64818 GCF_002887785.1 Rhodococcus sp. ENV425 | reverse complement strand
TGTCGGGGCGGGTGCCGCTGCACGTCGGCAGGGCCCCGGCGAACGTGCGTTACCTCGAAGCCAAACGACGGCGGATGGGACATCTGCTGCCGGCGGCGGGAGGCTGAGGCGCAGAACATTATCCGCGCACCTCGCAGTCATCCGCTCGTGCAATTGCAGGAGCGGATGACTGACGGCCGAGCGGCTGTGAGGGCCTTTCAGCGGTTGCGTGACTCGAACTCGTCGAGTGCGGCGACGATGCGCGCGACGGTGTCTTCGATGCCGGTGCACTACTGGGATTCCGGCAGGGGAACGTTCCGGTCGCGAAAGTGGACGCGGCCGAATATCAAGACTCCGTTAGCCGTTCGACGCTCATTCCACATCGGTACGGCAGGGGCGAGTTGGTCTCGGGCAGCGCGCATCGTACCGCCAGTTGGGTGGGCACGATGTCGTCCCCGTTGTCGGTTGCTTAATCGCAGTAGTCGCATCGACCGGTAGCCGGAAGAGCCGTGCGGTGTACCGGGCAGAAATCGGTTTGGGTGTGTCCTGTCGACGCTTCCCGGCGAGCCGCTGCGGACCGCGTGGCCGCCACCTTGGGCGTGAGCGTGGGTTCTCCACCGTCCGCGGGCAGGTTGTCGGCATAGGCGCGGTAGCACTCGAGCCGGGCCCAGGCGGCGTGATGATCGAGGTCATCGGGAATGGGCTTACTGGCGGTCTCGAGGACGTAGCGGTAACCGTCGCCGACGGTGTGGTCCTGCTTGACGCAGAGTGCCGTGAGCGGGGGCTCGCCGCGACGTGCGCATTCGTCGACTACTACTCCGAGGACCTTTCCGATCCAATTGCGCATCTGTATTCGGGTGCGAATGCCGGCTTCTTCTTGGACTTGTTCGGCCAGATCCACGTAGGTGATGAATCCGTTGTATCGCCGCGCAGTGCGCTCGAGAATGCCCTGGGCGGCCACCGCCCACGCCGCCCGAGCGTCGGCGAATGCCACCCGCGAGCCGTCGCTGATTCGCCAAGTTCCGGGTGTGGTCATGCCGGTGCCCCCGTCATTCCCGTCATTCGCTTCCGAATCGGTTCCGGATGCCGCCGTGCTGGTGTCGACCGAGGTCTCGGCGGAATCGAGCTCGTTCTGCTGGGCTCCGTGCGGCCGGTACACGCTCGTCTCGAAACCGATCTTGCCAAGCTGTGACAGGGCGTGATGGGTGTTGTAGCCGGAGCGCGGGCGACCACTCAAAATTCCCCATACCTGCTTGGGTGGGTACCTGACGCCTCCCACATCGACCCAGTGTTCCTGCACGCCTTCCGGTGCCATGCGGCGAATCGCGGCAATCGCAGTGGACAACTCCTCGGGCAGGGGCGCGTCTGTCATTCCGCTATTGGACCAAACGGATAACGGTGGGGACCGCAACCACGGTCCGTCTCGTGTCGTCCTCAACCCGTGTGAAGCTCGTAGTCCTGCACCTGCCGCCACAGCAGGGACCCGACGGGCAACGATCCGTACATGCCCTCAGCCGCCGAGGCTGTTCGCCGAAAAAGCACCGGCATCTTCGTGCCGGCAGCGACATCATCGAGATGGGCACGGTCCAGTGCCCGCCGAATATGCATCCGGACCGGCACGCTAGCGGACTTGTCAAGATTGCAGCGAGTGTCGGCTGCGACGAGATTCGCGACGCCGTCGATCGGGACGAGGGACCACGGCACGACGTGATCGATCTGCACATCGTCGCGCATGCGGGTCGCGCAGTAGAAGCACCTATCACCCTGTAGATCGCGGAGTGGATCGACGAGAGCTCGCAAGGCGACGCGGTCGGCACCGAACAGAAAGCCGTCGAGGTCCTCTGCGTCGAGCTCGGTACGGTTCAAGGCTATTACGTCCTGCGCCCACAGTGAGCGCACGAATGCCCGCAGCAACGTCGAGGTGCGTCGCAGACCCTCGGGGACGCCCGGACGTAGGACGATCATTGCGACCCGGTTGACGTCGGCGACCGTCATCTTCTTGCGGAACGCGGAAGCATCGAACAGGAAGTCGTCGCGTATGCGGGTATGTAGAACCGTCTGCAGGTGTGTGAGCGGGTATTGCGCGACGGTTTTCCGCAGCGAGCGCACCAAGGCCTGATAGGAGGGATGCGAAGCGGCGCGAGCTGCCTCTGCGGTGCGCAATCCCTCACGGATCAAGTCGTTCCGCGCCTCGGCAATTCGATCCGGCATCGAGCGGCCCCTCTTCACCTGAGCGAGTGGACCATGCTGCTGAAACGGCCGCACCTGCTGCCAGTAGTAGGCGACGATCCGGTGGGTGATCTCGTCGATCGGAACCGCGAGGCTGCCGTCGGGCGCGGGCGTGTTCTCGACGCAGATGTCCACCAAGGCCATGACTGTCGCAAGCTTGTAGGTGGATTCCCGTCGACCTGTTTCGAGCAACTGCACGACGCGGCCTGCGACGTCGAGCGGGTCCAGGCTCGCGGGGCTCATGGTCGGCACCCTATACGCCGTCGACCGACGACCGTGTCCTGACAGTCGAGGGACTCGAGGCGGACCCGCACGCACTGACGAGCCTGGCGCGCGTCCGATTCCGGTTGCTCATCCACGTCTTTGCGAAGAACCTCCGACCCGGGAACAGGCGATCAGGCGCCTTCCTTCGATATCGTCGCTGTCGGGACCGGCAGGCGGGAGACGGTGGGGGACAACTCGAGATCCGCGAATCCGTGGTCAACGATGACGGGATCCGCTACGAACTCTGCGAGCAGATCGGCGAGGGTTGTCGACAGACGGGACAGGAGGAGAAGGCTTGCTCATCTGAAAGGTGCTCCTCGAACTGCTCCGACATGACCCTGGGCAAGCCATAACCTCGCAGTTCAGGGCGTCATTCTTTGTCTGCGACATCCTGCACTCACGAACCACCGTGAAAGCGCGAGGTTGGCGAAGCCCGTCCAGGGGGAGACGGCCCACGACCGTCTGCTGTACGTCTGCCGGTGCGTAATGGCCTATTCGTACCGAACGATTACCTCAATGAGTGAATCAGCGTGAATGCGCTTTCGCATCGATGATCTTGAAGTAGGACCGGCGAGGGCATTATGGCCGAGAGCATGACGCCATCAGAGGCGAAAGCCATCGCTGAGCGCTACCTGAGGTCTCTCGGGTTCGTCCCGACTGCCGGCGGTGGATCGAGCCGCATGAATATTCGGGCACCGGGGTTGGTTGCGAAGGTAACTGTTCGTGCCGCCCCCGTCAGCCGATCCGAACTGACGAGCTTCTACATGGATCGCGATATAGGTACGGCCGAGGCGCGAGCGTACTTTGCGATCAACGGCTACGGACCAACGGCTGTCGACTATGCAAGAACGCATCGGATCCAATTGTTCGAGATCGATCGTGCCGGTCGCGTCACTGAGCGCAACAAGGTAGGACTCTGCGCGCCCGATACGGTGGCGCCTCCGTCGTGGCCTTCGCAGAAGAAGGCCGAGTCTCGTCATGAGCGGCCTACCGATCCCCGAGACCAGACGATGAAGGTCTGGGAGAGGCATGAAGCGGAGCAAGCTAGGAGACTGCTACTTGCGGTCGCCAAGTCTGTCGGTGCCGCGACTTTTGCCCGCTTGTCGAAGTTGGCAGAGGCGGTGCCAGAGCGGAGGACGCGGAAGACCCCAGCGAATCAACGTGCAAACAGGGGGCTCGTGGCGGTCGGTGTGGTGATGTTCATTGTTGTCGGAGGAAGCGTGTTGGCCGGCGTGAACAGCTCGAACTCCGACCGCCCGGTAGAACCGCCGCAAGTGTCATCCACGACGACTACTCGTGAACTCTCCTCGGCGGCCACGACACAGCAGACTTCGCCAGAGGCAATTCGCACACCGTCGGAGATCGTGTCATCGAGCTCTGTACCGACGACCACCGTGTTCAGGCCGCCGCCCCCCGAGTACATGCCGTCGGAGACCACGACGTACGTGCCCGCCCCACCGGTGAACACGCCCGAGTACACCCCACCACCGCCGGCGCCTGAATCGTTCGCCTATTACAAGAATTGCGACGCTGCCCGCGATACCGGCGTTGCACCGCTCTTGCGCGGTCAGGCGGGCTATAGACCTGAACTCGATCGGGACGACGACGGCGTAGCTTGTGAATGGAATTGATCGTCCCAGGAACAACGCGAGCGCTGAGTGCGGCCGACCACCAAATTCGGCAGTCACCGCGCGTGCCGCATCCTGAACATCCGCTTCACGATTCTCATGTCACGCTCGGGGGCGTCGACCGCGAACAGGGCCAGGGGCGGCCGGAACCGTTCCACCGTCACCGCGTGAGGCTGGCTCGAGGTCGGCGCGCTCGCGTTCGGCGATCCAGTCGTCGATTCCGCCGAGGAGCGCCCGACGGGTGGGGAACCAGCTCGAGGAGATCACCTGACCGCGGAGAGGGAGATCAGCTGTCCGCAGCAGGGAGATCAGCTGTCCGCCCACAGGGACGCCCTCCTGTCCCTTCGCCCTTGCCTCGAGTCCGCGCTCCCGGGTAGCCGCCGGCATGGACACACCCTTTCCGAGAGGTCCACTATGAACGTGGTATCTCCACCGTGCGAAGGGGGTCGCCGTGCCCACGCCCGCCTCGGCCTGGTCGCCGCCGCTGCCCGAGGCGTCCGGCTTCGACCATCTCGTCGTGGAGACGCCCGGACTGCATACTCACGTCGCCGCCATCGGCGAAGGTGAGCCGGTCGTGCTGTTGCACGGATTTCCCGAGCACTGGTGGCAATGGCACGCCATAGCTCCGGTCATCGCGGCCTGCGGCTACCGGGTCATCTGCCCCGACTTGCGCGGGGCCGGCTGGACCGTGGCGGACGATCCGCGTGTCGAGCGCGAAACCAGGCTCCGCGACCTGCTCGCCCTCTTCGACGTCCTCCACATCGAGCGCACCCACCTCGTCGCCCACGACATGGGCGTCCTGACCGCAGTGCAGCTGACCTACGACCACCCCGAGCGGGTTCGCACGGCAGTGCAACTCGCCGTGCCCCCGGCCTTCCTGACGTTCAGCCCGAAGGTCCTGCCAGGCTTCCGGCACCTGCCCTCGTTGGTCTGGCACCGCCCGGGCGCCTCACTGCGCGGAACCTTCTCCCAGGCGTACGTTGCCCGCCCGATGTCGGAGGAAACCGTCGAAGCGCACCTCGCCCCGATGCACCGCCCCGACATCGACGGCGCGGTGCGTCCGCTCCTGCGTGGCATGGTGCTGCCCGAAGCCGTGCGCATGGCACGGGGGGTCTACCGACGTCGGAGGCTCACGGTGCCGACCCTCGTCGTGTTCGGCCGCCAAAACCGCCCGTGGAACGAACAGCTGGGGCGCATCTGCCGCAATCCGGGGCGGTACGCCGATCGCATCGAGTTCGCCTACGTCGACGACGCAGCGCACTTCATCACCGACGACGCTCCAACCGAGGTCGCCGAGCTCGCGATCGACTGGTTCGAACGAGCAGCATGACGTAGGGCTCACTACTCGGTCTTTCGCTCACCGCTCCGAGCACTCTTGCGTGTCTCACTGGGCGGAGCGCAGCGGCCTCGGGGGCGTGGTTGCTGGGCATCGCCGTTTCGAACCTCCGGGGAGGCAGCGCCGGTCTGGACAGGACACGCCGGGTGGTTGTCGAGTGACTCGAGGCAGACCTCCACGCGCTGACGAGCCTGGTGCGCGCTCGATCCGGTTGCTCATCCACATCTCGGCGAAGCTCCTCGGACGCGGGGACAAGACGATGGGGCGCCTTCCTTCGATATCGTCGCTGTCGGGACCGACGGGCGGGAGGCGGGGTGGGACGACTCGAGGTCGGCGGATCCGTGGTCAACGATGACGGGATTCGCTACGAGCTCTGCGAGCGGATCGGCGAGGGCGGATTTGGTGAGACCTACCTGGCCTACCGCCTCGCGCGGAACTCGGGTCGTCGGGTCCGGAGAGTGTGCGTCAAAGTGTGTCACAACATCGACGATTGGCACGGGGAGGCGTTCTTCGGTCGATTGCTCCACGGCAACGACCGGGCCGTCGCGCTACACGACTCGTTCGTCGTTGCCGCCGGTCGTGGCGGGCGACGGCGCCTGCACCTGCTCGTGTTCGAATACATGCCGGATGGAACCGTCGCCGACCTCGTCGAGGCGAACGGTCGCGGGTGGAGTCCGTCGCGCGTGCGCACGGAGGTCGGTGCCCTACTGAAATTGCTTGCGACGATGCACAACGTCGGCATCACGCACCGCGACATCACACCCCAGAACGTCTTCCTCCGGGGTGGACGGCTCGTCCTCGGCGACTTCGGTATTTCCCGGATGACACTCGATCCCCGCAAGGCGAAGGTGACCGCTTTCACGCCCGACTTCGTTCCGGACGCGGTGTGGGTCCACCACAACTGGGGTCCCGGCGACGACGTGTTCCAACTGGGACTCCTCGCGTGCACCCTGCTGAGTGGCGAGATCTGGACGGCACGTGACGTGAAGCAACTGCGAACTCTGACGGCGCCGGACGATCTGAAGTGCTGGATCTGGCACGCGACGGCCGCCAAGGCGAAGAAGTATGTCGACGCACTCGACGCAGGTGAGGCATTGACGACGCTGGCGAAAGTCAACATGCGGTCGGGACGGGGCCCCGCGTCATTGGAGGGCCATCGGGTGGTCTTCACCGGCAAGCTCCAGCGATGGACCCGGAACGAGGCCGCGGAGCTCGTCCGGCGCGCCGGCGGACACGTGCAGGATGCCGTCGGCGACTCGACCACGCTGCTCGTGCGAGGGGACGTCCGCAATGGGCTGAACGAGTCCGAGGGACGCAAGCTGTACGCGGTGCGGGAACGCCTGCGGCTCGGGCAGAGGATCTCGATCGTCGGTCAGACGGGCCTCGAGCGTCTGCTCGGACAGCGGCACAGGTGACCGGAACGAGCCGCAGGGATCACGCTGGGGGCCACGTGCCGATCGGAAGCGTGTCGGGGAACTCGTACTCGCATCCCAGTTCGTCGAGCGGGGGTGCGTCCGGGCTGTCGCGGAACCACGAAACGCACGCGTCGGCGGCCAAGACTACGTCGCGGGTGAAGAGGTAGCCCTCGGTGCAGTCGTCGAAGTGACCGTCGAAGA
Organism: Rhodococcus sp. ENV425; assembly: GCF_002887785.1. Lineage (NCBI taxonomy): Bacteria > Bacillati > Actinomycetota > Actinomycetes > Mycobacteriales > Nocardiaceae > Rhodococcus > Rhodococcus sp. ENV425. The sequence continues at coordinate 57,766 of NZ_PCZU01000158.1, read as the reverse complement.
ACCACCGGTCGAGCTCGAGCCCCTCCACAGCGTGAGTGTCCAGCCGCAGCCGGCCGAGGACGGTCCGGGAGCGGCGGACCATCAGCACACCGTCTGCCAGCACGTGTACCTGCGCGCACACCACCGGGCTTTCGTCGTCGTCCTCGTCGTAGTCGCGCGGAACGACGTAGCCGCTCGGTCCCAGGTCGATGACGAGACCCGTCGGCTTGTCGGTGAACGAGTCGACGAGCCAGTCGATCATTCCGTCCCAGGTGTTGATCTCCGGGACGTCCGTGCTGTCGTTCACCGGCCGCCTCCTCTGTGGTTCCTCCAGTGTGATCGACCGTAGCGCGGGGCACCGACACAAAGGTGGTGCTCTCTGCCTGAATCATGCGGATGCGAATGCCGTTCAGCGCGACGTCGATTCGAAGTCGTCGAGAACCGCGACGATCCGACCGACGGTGTCCTCCAGGCCGACGCACCACTGTGATTCCGGCAGGGGAGCGCTGCTGTCGCGGAAGTGGATTCGGCCGAATATGAGCACCCCATATGACGTTTCGACGCTCATGCCGCATCGGTACGGCAGGGACGTATTGGTCTTCAACAGTGCTCTCCGGCCGGCGAGTTCCGTGAGCACCATGTCATCACCGTTGCCGGTGGCCTTCTGCCGCTCCTCCTCGAAGTCGAAGTTGGCGGACAGTACGGACAGACCATAGTTGGCCAGGATTCCGGGGATGTGCACGATGCCGTCGTAGGAGCAGCCGAGCATCGTGAAATGCGTGGCGGCGAAGTCCGCATTGTCCTCGGTTCTCGGGTCGTAGCCGGCGGCGGTGAGCACGTCGTCGGGAATGTCGAGGCAGGGGTCGAAGGCGACGAGCGGTCGATCGGATTCGTCGACCAGGCGCGGCACGCGTGTCGTGGTGGTCACGGGGGTCGGCGGCTCGCTCGTAGTGATGGCGGAGTGTGAAGGCACCGCGCAGCCGGCGAGCACCCCGACAGCGAGCAGGCCACCGGCGGTGCGGCGGCCGGTCACTGCTCGTCCAAACTTGCGCCGTGCAGACGCTGCACCCAGTCGTACTCGGCGGCAAGGAAACCCTCGCCACCGGCGGCGAACAGGTCCCGCATGTCCTTGAGCACCACATAGAACTGTTCGAGCCGTTCGTAGAGCGATTCGGGTGTGCCCTGGGCCTTGCGCACGAATCCGGCGCGGAGAGCCTCGGCCGACGCGAAGCCACCGAAGCTGGGCGCATCGGACAGATTGCCAGCCTTCTCAGCCGCGTCTTTCAGCGTTCCGAGCATGGTGTCGCAGATCGCGACGATCTCGTCGATCGTCTGCGGATCCAGACGAAGTTCCCCGGCCATGAAATCCCCCCATGATGTCCATCGGCCCGGGTACTGTAGCGCGCCGACGGCATGGGAACGCCACCGCTCGAACGCGAGGCACTGGCGACTGATGGGCGGGACGACCGGGAGTCTGCCGACTCGGTGAGCGTTGCCGCGGAAGTCGTCAGGTTTTCGGCATCGGGTCATCCGACAGTCGTAAGTAGGGGCGGTCCTTCTGTGTAAGGTGCATCGGGCAGGTTGGGGACACAGGGGGCAACTGCATGGGGGAGAGCGTTTTCGTCGTGCCGGAAGAACTCCGGTTGCTTGCAGCAAGGACTGCGGACGCCGTTGCCGCACTGGAGAAATGCACCGACAGGTCGGAAGTCGGGGATCTGCTTTCCGGATCGGGTACCGCGATTGCATGTGAAGAGGTGTGGACAGCCGTGGTCGCATCGATGTCCCGATTGGCCGCTCGTCTGCGCGACGTGGCGATGAGGGCTGATGCTGCTGCGGATTCGTATTCGGAGGTGGATCGTGCGTCGGCCGACGCATTGCGCGACCTGCGGGGCAGAGTGTGAGTCCGGCGACGAGAGAGCAGGCCCAACGCTGGGACACCGCTTCGCTGGTCGTGATCGCAGCTGCATGGGAGGAACTTGGTGACGAAATCGACCGGCGTAAGCGCGACGTGGAGCGCGACTTCGACGACTCGCACCGGTTTTGGCGAGGAGCAGCCGGCGATCACGAACGCACCAGGATGCAGCGATTCGTGGATGCGGCGAATCGCGCGGCAGGAGCTCTCGAACGTTGTGTCGATGTTGCTCACCGCGGAGCCTCGAGCATCGAGGCCGCGCGATCGTACGTAGTGCATGCCATCGCGTTGGCGGAATGTGAGGGGTTTCGGGTTGCGAACGATGGGCGTGTCTCGGCGGTCGATGTGGCCGGAGCCTCGAATGAAGTCGCGAGCCGACACGAGACGGAAATTGTCCGCGCGTTGACCGTACTGGGCGACGAAGACGCGCGGGTGGCAACGGCGATGCGGAGAGCGCTCGAGTCGCTCTCCGCGATGCAATCGGACGAGGTTCGGTTTCCGGCGGACGTGGTGTTCGCCGGACCCGCGCCTGCCCCGGGGGCAGACTCCGGCGACGAGCGGCGTGCGGATGCCGCCGATGCATTCGAACGACTCACAGGTCGGTTCCCGCTCGACCCGGTGGACTGGGCGACGGCGTACATCCTTGTGGCGAACAGCTTCGCCGAGAAGTACGCGGGAGTCGGGCCGGAGGTCGTCGCGGGTCGGATCGAACCCGTGCCGGGTCAGGGCGTAGTGCGGATCGGGCTCTACATCCCGTCCGAAACGGTGGTGAACCTGCCGCAGGATCTGGGTGACCATCGGTCCGAGGATCCCCGATTCGACGTCGAGGACACACGAGTCGCGATCTACGTCGACTACGAGAACGGCATGGTGATCGCCCGTCAGAATCCTTCGGTGTCGGTCGACGGTGACGTGCGGGTCGGTGTGCCGACCGTAGACGTCCAGCAGGCGACCGACGGTGCCGTTCGGATCCAGTACCACGCGAGAAACCCTCTCGCTCCGGATGTGTCGACGCCAACGCATACGGTCAACGGTGACATCGTGGTATCGCCGCGGCCGGAAGGAATTGCTGTCGACGGTGTGATCACGGATTACCCGGCGCTCGAGGTCTATCGGGATACGCCCATGGGCGGTACGGAAACTGTCACGATCGACCCTGCCGACAGTGGCAGCGAATACGGTCCGCTCATCAACCTTCCGTTCCATCATTCGATCGGGGTCGGAACGGAAGCGTTCGAGCGTTTCAGGTCTGCGTACGCTCAGTTGCCGCCTTACGAGGCGGGGACACGTCCCGATGCGGATCCGCACCAGCCCACGCGGCTCGGTGGTACGGAGGATGCGCTTCGTGTGGTGGTCGTCCGATGATTCGGCCGGTCCTCCCGCCTGGGCTTTCACAACGGCTCGATCGGATCGGCTTCTGGGAGGCCGCCACGTGGTCCCTGCCGTTTGCCGCAGCCGGCGGAGCGTCGTTGTTCGTCGGGATTGTCGCCGCGATCGGCACGATCGACCATCGGGCGAACCCGACGGAAGGGTGGATCCTCGCTGTCGTCGCCGCACTCATGGGTGCCGTCGCTGCCGTGCTGGCGCGCTCACGCGCCGAACGTGACCGCGGCATTGCGCTCGGAGTCGGTGGGGCCGCGGTAGTTCTCTGTGTCGTGTGGTTGTTGTCGTGGTGAGCCGTGAGTCGTGGTGGACCAATCGCATCGACTGGTTCGGCCCGGAGAGCTTCGTCGGGGCGCTGTGCGGACTGGGGTGCGGGGTGTCGGTCCCTCTCGGCGTTGCCGGCGGCGACGCAGCGTGGCCGTACCTCGGTCCACTCGTCGGTGGGGGATTGCTGACGGCGTTCCGCGGGCCGGTCCGTCGATTCGGCACGGGGTTGGCCATCTCCAGCGTCGCGGTCCCGTCGCTGCTGGTCGGTGTCCTGTTGTTCGGTGGGGTGGCGGCGGTGTTTCGATGAACGGCGGGCCCGGGCGGAGGGCACGTCTGGGCGGTCCCGTCGCCGTGATCCCCGTATGCTGCGGTAATGCCGGAGATTCGAGTCCTGGACACCGAAGCCGAGCTGCTGACGGCGGCGAAGCTGTTCCGTACCGCGATGATCGGGATGCCGGCGCCGAATCCGCTCGAGCCGGGACAGATCCTCACCCAGCGCGAACAGGGCCGCACCCTCGGGGCGTTCGTCGACGGGCAGATGGTCGGCACGGTGGAGTCGGCGTCGAGTGGCATGGTGCTGCCCGGCGGCCGGCGGGTTCCGCACGCCGCCGTGACGCACGTCGGCGTGCTGCCCACGCACACGCGGCGGGGTGTGCTCTCGGCGTTGATGCGTCGTCAGCTGAGCGATGCCCAGGACCGGGGTGAGGTGGTGACGTCGCTGCGGGCCTCCGAGGCGACGATCTACGGCCGCTTCGGGTACGGCGTCGCCACGACGACGCACACCGTCGAGCTCGACGTGCGGCGGGCGGTGCTGCGTCCGTCGGTGGGCGAGGGCGAACCGGTGCGGCTCGTCGATCCGCACCACGCGTGGGACCTGCTGTCGCGCATTGCCGACGCCAATCCGTCGTCGCGGCCCGGAAGCATCGATCGCATCCCGCCGTGGTGGCGGTCGCAGGAGCACCGGATCGTCGGGGACCGCGAGCCCCGGTACGTCGCGGTGCACGGTGAGCCGGGCGCGGAGACGGGCTTTGCCCGGTACCGGCCGATCGGCACCGACATGTGGTTCGGCAGCCGGGATCGGACGGTCGTCGTCGAGGACTTCTTCGCCCCGACCCGCACCGCCTACCTGGGCCTGCTCCGGTTCCTGCTGAACCTCGATCTCGTCGACACGTTCGTCTTCGCCGCGCTCCCGCAGGACGATCCGCTGCCGTGGCTGCTGACGGACTCGCGCGCGGTGCGCTTGCGCAGTGCCGGCGACGAGACGTGGCTGCGCATCGTCGACGTGCCGGCCGCGCTGCGTGCGCGGACCTACGCCGGCACCGGAGAGGTGCGGCTGGCCGTGATCGACGAGCGTCTCCCGGAGAACACCGGGACCTATCGGATCTCGGCGGCGGGGGCCGAGCGGGTGGACGAGCCGGCGCAGCTCGAGGTGGACGTGTCCGCGCTCGCCGCGACGCTGCTCGGCGGGACCCGGTGGCATCAGCTGGAGGTCGCCGGCCTGGTGCGGGTGCTCGACGACGAGGCGCTCCCGGTGGTCGAGCAGCTGTTCGCGACGGCATCGGCGCCGTTCGCCGGCGTCATGTTCTGATCCCGCCCGGGCGCAGTGTCGTGGTCAGCTCGCACCGCTCTGCGCGCGACGCTTCCGGACACGCTTGACGATGGCGTAGCCGAGGAACAGGACGACGGCGGCGATCACGATGTTCTGGAACACCGACGCGTACGGCTCGACCCGCGCCCAGTTCGCTCCCAGCCCGTAGCCGGCGAGGACGAAGATCGTGTTCCAGACGAGGCTGCCGGCGGTGGTGAACAGCACGAATCGCCACGCGGGCATGCGGGTGACGCCGGCGGGGATGGAGATGAGGCTGCGGAACAGCGGGACCATCCGGCCGAAGAACACGGCCTTGCTGCCGTGCCGCTCGAACCATGCGGTGGTGCGGTCGAGGTCCGCGACGTCGACGAGGGGGAGCCTGTCGACGATCCGGCGGATGCGGTCCGGTCCGACGCCGCGCCCGGCCGCGTAGAGGCCGAGGGCGCCGGCGAGCGAGCCGAGGGTGGTCCAGAACAGCGCCCCGAAGAGGGTGAAGCTGCCCAGGCTCGCGGCGAAGCCGGCCAGCGGCAGGATGACCTCGCTGGGCAGCGGCGGGAAGAAGTTCTCCAGCGCGATCGCGATCCCCGCTCCGACGCCGCCGAGCCGGTCCATGAGGGACAGCGCCCAGCCGGCGAGGCCCTCGGTCGGGACGGCGGCGTCGGCCGGTATGGCGGCGAGGAGTGGTGCAGTCACCTCACCCACGATAACGGCGGATCACGCCGGATCCGGCCGACGTGAGGGCCGCCACGGCCTCGTCCCGGTCAGGATCCGGCGAGCGCGGCCTGCAGCTTCTGCACCACGGCGGGGGCGGGGTTCTGGTTCTGGGCATTGGGGATGTCGCTGTTGACGGCCACGAGGATGATGTCCTGGGTGTTCTTGTCGTAGCCGAAGTAGGTGTTGAAACCGGGCAGCTCGCCGGTGTGGCTGAGCCAGCCGTCGGCGTCGCCGAGCCCGAGCCCGTACGCCGCGGTCGCGGTGTTCGGTGGCAGCCCGTACAGGAACGACGACATGCGCACGTCCTGGGTCTGCTGGTCGTAGAGCCCCTCGCCGGTGCCGATGGCCTTCGCCCAGATCTGCAGGTCGTCGAGGGTGGAGATCATCGCCCCGGCGGCCCATGCCCACGAGGGATCCCAGTTGGTGGGGTCGGTGGTCTGTCCCTCCGGCTGGCCCTGCTCGGTGATGCCTTCGAGGTGGGGGGAGGGGATCTCGGCGGTGTCGGGGAAGGAGGTCTCCCGCATCCCGAGCGGCTCGATGATCTTCCCGGTGATGTAGTCGCCCAGGCTCTGCCCGCTGACCTGCTCGACGACCAGGCCGAGGGCGATGAGGTTCGAGTTCGAGTACTCCCACTTCTCCCCGGGCGGGAAGTTCGGCGGCGCTCCACGCACGATGTCGAGCAGCTGCTCGGGAGTCCAGGGCTTGGTCGGGTCGCCGAAGAGCTGGTTCTGGAAGTTCTCGTCGAAGGTGTAGCTGGGGATGCCGCTGGTCATGTCGGCGAGCTGGCGCAGGGTGGCGGTGTCGCCGTTGGGCAGGCCCGGCACGTACTTGCCGATGGGGTCGTCGAGGGACAGCTTGCCGTCCTGCATCAGCTGGAGCACCGCGGTGACGGTGAACGTCTTGGTGATGCTGCCGATGCGCGTGTGGTCGGAGGCGGTCGGGGGCTCGGTGGAGTCCTGGCCTGCGGTCCCGGAACTGCCGGTCCACTCGTAGTCGGCGGTGATCACCCGCGCGACGACGCCGGGGAACTTGAAGTCGTTGCGCACGTCGTCGAGCGCGGTCTGGAACTTCTCGGCCTGGGCCGCGTCGGGCGCGCGGGTGGTCGTCGTCGCGGAGTCCTCGGTGCCGGTGTCGGAGCCGCAGGCCGCGGCCACCACCACGAATGCGCTCACGGCGAGGATCGAAAGACGGCGCATCGCAGCTCCCAGGGTCGGCAGGATGACAACATCATCGGACCTCAGTGTGAACCCTGCATCGTCGGAACGCGTGCTGTTCGATCATGAAAGCGGCGGCGGGCGCTCAGTTCGGTGCGGAGAAGAGGCCGGAGTAGTCGTACGGTCCGTGACGCCGGGTGTCCGCCTCGAGGTCGGCGGTGGTGTCCGGCTCGGCGGGCTTGCCGGGCTGAAGGAAGATCGGGTACTCGTGGTGCTGCATGGTGTCCTGTTCTGTGGAGTGATCGGGGAGGGAAGGGTCAGTGGTCGCCGGGCGCATCGGTGACTGTTCGCATGATCTCGTAGGCGCGGTCCGGATCGGTGTGGGGATCGACGAGCGTCAGCGCGATCCGCGTGTCGTTCTCGCCGAACAGATACATCAGGTTCGCCGGCTGTCCGGGAATCGGACCGGTGATCTCGATGCCGTCGACGTCGTCGATGCGTCGCTGAGCGGAGCTGACCGCATTCCATTCGAACGCGATCCGGGAGACGGACCCGAGCCGCGGGGCGAGCGCCGAGATCAGGTCGTGCAGCTCCGAGGTGATGTTCGAGGTCCAGGGAAACCATGCGCCGTCGACGGACGACGTGGGCGCCCCGGCAGGTCGCAGCAGCAGCCGCGGGGTGCGTGTGGGCTCGGGGAACGGCTGCGTTCCCGCCCGTGCCGGCGCATCCCGGCGGGTGCCGGGATGTGGAGGCGGTGTGTGCGTCACAGGACGCTCCTTGGTCGGCCGCGAATCAGCCGGAAAGATGTTCCAATCGGGGCCCATCGAGCGGGAGGCTCGACGCGAGATGCCCATCGATACCCGAAGCCTACAGGGTGGGGCCGGGAACGGGCGAATGTGCAGCGGGTCGCACACCCGATCGAACCGCGGGGTGCGGGGACCGGCGGTAATCTCACGGAGTGGACGAGTTGAACGAGAACGGCGAGCCGTTCGAACTCGCGTCGGACGGCCAGGTCGACGTCACCCCGGAGATCGACGAAATCGGCGAGCTGCTGCGCAAGTCGGGCCGCGAGAACCTGGTCGCCGACGTCGACGAACCGTGGCGGCACGGGTATCCGTACGACACGAAGATGACACGGCGGCAGTACGAGGCCCGCAAACGCAGGCTGCAGATCGAACTGCTCAAGCTGCAGGCCTGGGTCAAGGAGTACGACGAGAAGATCGTCATCATCTTCGAGGGCCGCGACGCGGCCGGCAAGGGTGGGGCCATCAAGCGGTTCACCGAGCACCTCAATCCCCGCGGCGCGCGGGTGATGGCGCTCGAGAAGCCCACCGAGCGTGAACGCACGCAGTGGTACTTCCAGCGCTACGTCGAGCACCTGCCGGCCGGCGGGGAGATCGTGCTGATGGACCGGTCCTGGTACAACCGGGCCGGCGTCGAACGGGTGATGGGCTACTGCACCCCGAACGAGTATCGCGAATTCACCCGCTCCGCACCGGAATTCGAGCGGATGCTGGTGCAGTCGGGGATCCATCTGGTCAAGTTCTGGTTCTCGGTGGGCCGCGAGGAGCAGCACGCGCGGTTCGTCGCGCGCAGCACCGATCCGGTCAAGCAGTGGAAACTCTCGCCGACGGACCTCGCGAGCCTCGACAAGTGGGACGCGTACACCGAGGCGAAGGAGGCGATGCTGTTCTACACCGACACCCCGCACGCGCCGTGGACCATCGTCAAGGCGAACGACAAGAAGCGTTCGCGGATCGAGGCCATGAAGTGGGTGCTGCACCGCTTCGACTACACCGGCAAGGATCCGCGCGTGGTTCGCACCCCGGATCCGCTGATCATCGGCTCGCCCGAGACGGTGTACGACGAGGGGGAGCGCCCCTCGGAGTCCTTTCCGACGATGTGATCTGCGCCCGGCGACCGCCCGCGCCGTTTCGGGGTGCGGGAGACCGGGTACTGCGAGAGGGCCGAACCGGCGGACGCCGGCCGACATCGAAAGGACGTCACACCGTGGGAAGTCCGGATGAGCGCGATGAGCGCGAAGAGCCCGTGGAGGCCACCGACCGCCCCGCCCCGGTCACCCGGGAAGACCTGGAGAACCTGGTGGACGACATGGAGAAGCGGGTCGAGTCCGAGCGCGAGGAGGAGGGCGTCGAGGGCAGCGTCTCGGACCGCGAGGAGCAGAAGCCGATCGTGACGGGCGACGAGGCGCCGGACTGACCGGGCCGTGTCGTCACCGACCGGGAGCCGCCGATGCCCGATGCCATGACCCGTGCCTTCGTCCTGCTGCCGGGGGCCGGCTCGGACTCGTGGTACTGGCACCGGGTGGTGCCGCTGCTGCGCGAGTGTGGGCACGAGGTCGTCCCGGTCGACCTGCCGTACACCGATCCCGGCGCCGACCAGTACACCTTCGCCGACGTCGTGGTGGCGGCCGGCCGTGACGTCGCGCGGCCGCCGACCTTGGTCGCGCAGTCGATGTCCGCGTTCACCGCGGCGATCGCCGCCGAGCGGATGCCCGTCGACGGGCTGATCCTGGTGGCCCCGATGATTCCGGCGCCGGGCGAGTCGCCGGGGCAGTGGTGGTCGGCGGTGGGGCAGGCCGAGGCGAAGCGCGCGCAGGACGTCGCCGAGGGGCGCGATCCGGACGCGCCGCTGGATCCGCGCGGGCTGTTCTTCCACGACGTGCCCGCCGACGTGGTCGACGAGGCCTTCGCGCACGAGCAGCCGGGCATGTCGGAGGCGGCGTTCGAGCCGGCGTGGCGGGCGCCGCGGTGGCCGGACGTGCCGGTGCGGGTGATCGCGGGCCGTCACGATCGGTTGTTCCCGTTGCCGCTGATCGAGCGCCTCGCTCGCGAGCGGCTGGGCGTGGAGCCCGAGGTGATCGACAGCGGGCACCTGCCCGCCCTCGCCCGCCCGGCGGAACTGGCGTCGCTGCTGCTGCGGGAGTGAGGATCCGTCGCCGGACGCGTTACCGGCTTCCGCTGCGGGACTTGCCGTTCGACGTGGCCGTCTCCTGGCCGCCGGTGAACTGCGCCGCCACCGCGGCGGGCATCGCCTCGTAGCGCAGGTGCATCCGGGCGAACTCGGCGGTGCCCTGGGTGAGCGATCGCAGATCGACCGGGTAGCGGGCGAGTTCGAGCTCGGGGACCTCCGCGCGTAGCAGGGTCCTGCCCGGCTCGGCGCTCTCGGTGCCGAGGACCCGGCCGCGCCGGGCGGACAGGTCGCCGAGGACGGCGCCGAGGTACTCCTCGGGCAGGATCACCCGCACCGCGGCGACGGGTTCGAGCAGCTTGACCTCGGTGTGGGTGGCGGCGTCGCGCAGCGCCAGCCCGGCCGCGGTCTGGAACGCGGCGTCGGAGGAGTCCACCGAGTGTGCCTTGCCGTCGACGAGGGTGACGCGGACGTCGATGAGCGGGTTTCCGGTGGCCACACCCTTGGCGGCCTGCGCACGCACGCCCTTCTCGACGGACGGGAAGAACTGCCTGGGCACGGCGCCGCCGACGACGCGTTCGGCGAATTCGATGCCGCCGCCGATGGGCAGCGGTTCGACCTCGACGTCGCACACCGCGTACTGGCCGTGGCCGCCGGACTGTTTGACGAGGCGGCCGTGGCCCTTGGCGGGGGCCGCGAACGTCTCGCGCAGCGCCACCCGGTACGGGACGGCGTCGACGTTCACGCCGTGGCGGGTGCGCAGCCGGTCGAGGACGACCTCGGCGTGGGCCTCGCCCGTGCACCACAGCACGAGTTGGTGGGTGTCGGGGTTCTGCTCGAGACGCAGGGCGGGGTCCTCGGCGGTCAGCCGGGAGAGGGCCTGCGAGAGCTTGTCGTCGTCGCTGCGGCTGTGGGCCTCGACGGCCACGGGCAGCAGCGGCTCGGGCAGCGGCCAGCGGTCCAGCAGGGTCGATGCCCCCGCTTCGGAGAGGGTGTCGCCGGGCTGGGCGGTGACGAGCTTGGCGATGCACACCAGATCGCCGGCGACGGCCTCGGGCACCGGTCGCTGTTGCCGGCCGAACGGGCTGGTGAGGGTCGCGACGCGTTCGGTGGTGTCGTCGCCGGCGGACCCGGCCAGCCGGATCGTCGTGTCGGGGCGCAGCGTTCCGGAGAACACCCGCACCAGGCTGATGCGCCCGACGTAGGCGTCCCCGGCGACACGGATCACCTGCGCCGTCAACGGCGCCGCGGGATCGGCG
>NZ_PCZU01000158.1:42377-46569 GCF_002887785.1 Rhodococcus sp. ENV425 | reverse complement strand
CGACGGTGGGTGGGGTCGGGGAAGGCCATCGCGACGAGATCGAGCAGTTCGGCGGCGCCGACCCCGTAGTCGGTGGTGGCGAGCGCGGGATGCAGTGCACAGTCGACGATCTCGTGCCGCAGCCCCTCGTCGAGGGATTCGGTGTCGAGGGCCTCGCCGGCGAGGTAGCGCTCCATGAGCGTGTCGTCCTGGCCGGAGATCGCCTCGACGAGGCTCTCGCGCGCGGCGCCGGTGTCCGGCACGGCGGCGGGATGGCCGTAGCCGCGGCCGGTGAGCAGATCGATCGAGCCGCACGGGCGGCCGCCGTCGAAGACCGGCACGTACACGGGGCGCAGGGTGTCCGGCCCGAGGTCGAAGGCGTCGTGACAGGCGGTGAGCATCTCGTCGAAGTCCGTGCGGGCGACGTCGAGCTTGGAGACGACGATGGCGCGCGGGATCGCGGTCTCGGCGCATTCGCGCCACAGGGTGCGCGTGGCGGCGGAGATGGGATCTGTTGCGGAGACGACGAATACGGCCGCGTCGGCGGCGTGCAGTCCCGCGCGGACCTCGGCGTCGAAGTCCGGATGCCCGGGGGTGTCGATGATGTTGATCTTCACGCCGTTCCACTCGAGCGGCAGCACGGCCAGTTGCACCGAGCGGCGGTGCTGCTGCTCGATCGCCTCGTAGTCGGAGACGGTGGTGCCGTCGGCGGTGCGTCCGGCGCGGCCCACGGCGCCGGCGGCCAGGGCCAGGGATTCGGCGAGGGTGGTCTTGCCGACCCCGCTGCAACCGACGAGGACGACGTTGCGGAGCTGTGCGGGGCGCTCGACGGCGGGCGCCCGTTCGGTGCGTGCGGCAGAGCGGTCGGGCATCGGCGACTCCTCCCGTGGCCTGTGCCAAGTGTAGGAGGCGGTTCCGCCGCCGTGGCGTCTTTCGGGATCGGCGGCGGTCCGAAAAGACGCCACGGGGACGATGCTCGAGCTACTCTCAACCTGAACTTGAGGTTTAGGGAGGCCCTCGTGGTTGATGTTCAGCGCCCGGCACTCGTCCGCCTGTTCACGGCCGGGACGGCACTCGCCGCCGTCTCCGTGCTGGGGGCGGGGGTCGCCGTCGCGGCACCCGGCACCGGGTCGAATTCCGGCTCGTCGGTGCCGGCGGCCTTCCAGGAGGACCCCGGCCCCCTGCCGGAGCTGCGGAACATCGCGACACCGGCCATCGTGGGGGAGACCCCGATCTCCGACCGCGCCGTGCGGCTGACCGTCGCGAGCCCCGCCCTGCGCCGCGACGTGGGCGTCGAGGTCCTGCTGCCCGCCGACAACTCGGCCCCGCGCCCCACCCTGTACCTGCTCGACGGGGTCAGCGCCCGCAACCACACCAGCGGCTGGATGAACATCGGCGGCGCGCCCGCCTTCTTCGCAGACAAGAACGTCAACGTCGTCATGCCCAACGGCGGCCGCGGCAGCCTCTACAGCGACTGGCAGCAGTCCGACCCCAAGCTCGGCCTGAACAAGTGGGAAACCTTCCTCACCGAGGAGCTTCCGCCGCTGCTCGCCGCGCGGCTGAACAGCAACGGGGTCAACGCGATCGCCGGGAACTCGATGGGTGGGCAGGCGGCCATGATGCTCGCCCACCGGCACCCCGAGCTCTACCGGGGCGTCGCCGCCTTCAGCGGCTGCTACTCGACGGGCGACCTGCTCGGCAGCGCCGTCGTGCAGACCAGCACCTCGTCGCAGGGCGGCGACGTCGTGAACATGTGGGGCCCGCCCGGCAGCCGGGAGTGGGCCGAGCACGACACCGTCGCGCACGCCGAGAACCTCGCCGGCAAGGAGCTCTACCTGTCCGCCGCGACGGGCGTGCCCGGTCCCCACGAGACGCCCGAGACCCCGGACCTGGCGCGCACCCTCGTCGCCGGCGGCATCCTCGAGGCCGGCTCGCGGATGTGCACCCAGCGGCTCGAGGAACGCCTCGGCGCCCTGAAGATCCCCGTCACCGTCACCTACGAACCCGTCGGCGTGCACGCCTGGGGCTACTGGCGCGACCAGCTGCCCAAGGCGTGGCCGACGCTCCAGCGCGCCCTGGAGACCCGGCCCTGACGCGCCGCGACGGGGCCGGACCCGCTTCCCGCGGCCCGTCGGGGACGCGTCGTACGCTGCGTGTGAAGCACATCACTCGGCGGAGAAGGAACGATATGAACAACGTGCTCGACCGCACGAAGATCTACATCGGCGGCGAATGGGTGGACTCCGACGGCACCGGCCGGATCGACGTGATCGCCCCGGCCACCGAGGATGTCATCGCCGTCGTCGCCGAAGGCACGGCACAGGACGTGGACCGGGCCGTACGCGCGGCGCGGGCGGCGTTCCCGGCGTGGTCGGCGCTCACCGGCGCCGAACGCGGTGCCCACCTCGGCAAGGTCGCGGCCCTCATGGCCGAGCGCATCGACGATCTCGCCGCGCTGGTCTCCCGCGACATGGGCATGCCGGTGACGCTGGCCAAGCCGGTCCAGATCGGCATGCCGCTGAAGAACATCACCCGCTACGCCGAACTCGCCGCGACCTACGACTTCGACGCCGGCGAGGTGGGCAACGCCCTCATCGTGCGCGAGCCCATCGGTGTCGTCGGCGCCATCACGCCGTGGAACTACCCGCTGCACCAGGTGGTCCTGAAGGTGTTCGCCGCCCTCGCGGGTGGCTGCACCGTCGTGCTCAAGCCGACCGAGGTGGCGCCCCTGATCACCTACGCGCTCGTCGACATCTGCGACGAGGCGGGCCTGCCGCCCGGCGTGTTCAACCTCGTCAGCGGGTACGGGCCGGTGGTGGGGGAGGCCATCGCCGCGCATCCCGGCGTGGACATGGTCTCGTTCACCGGCTCCACCCGCGCCGGCAAGCGCGTCGCCGTCGTCGCCGCGGAGACGGTGAAGAAGGTGGCTCTCGAACTCGGCGGCAAGTCCGCCAACGTCATCCTCGACGACGCCGACCTGACCCGGGCCGTCACCGACGGCGTGGCCCAGTGCTTCCTGAACTCCGGGCAGACCTGTTCGGCACTGACCCGCATGCTCGTCCCCGCCGAGCGCATGAACGAGGTGGCCGCCCTCGCCGAGCAGGTCGCGCGGGCCTACACCGTCGGCGATCCTTCCGCGGCCACCACCCGGCTCGGCCCCCTGGTCAACGCCAACCAGTTCAAGCGCGTGCGGTCCTACATCGACCAGGGCATCGAGGAGGGCGCCGAACTGGTCCTCGACGGCCGCGAAACCGGCCTCGGCACCGGCTATTTCGTCGGGCCGACCGTGTTCGCGAACGTGACCGAGGACATGACGATCGCGCGCGAGGAGATCTTCGGTCCGGTCCTGTCGATCATCGGATACCGCGACGAGGACGACGCCGTGCGCATCGCCAACGACAGCGACTACGGGCTCTCCGGCGGGGTCTGGTCTGCCGATCGCGCCCGGGCCGAGCGGGTCGCACGACAGCTGCGCACCGGGCAGGTCTCCATCAACGGGGGCGCCTTCAACACCGACGCACCGTTCGGCGGTTACAAGCACTCCGGCGTCGGGCGCGAAGCCGGCGTCTTCGGTCTCGAAGAGTTCCTGGAGGTCAAGGCACTCCTGCGGTGACCGTATGGGGTACGTCACGTTCGGGTGCCGCATAACGATAGACGGGAAAACGGCATCGGTTTCCCCGACAGGGAAAGCGCGGAAGGAGCGGACGATGTACATCATGCCGCCGGACCCGAGTGGCGGGTCCGCGGGCAACCTGGACGTTCCCCCGCGTGGCCTGCGTGAGGTCATGGAAGGCCAGCTCCCGGACCTCGCGGCCTGCGCGCGGCTGCTGTCCGTCGGTTCCGAGCGCGCGGCCGCGGTCTTCGACCGGGCGCTGGCGCGTGCGGTCGCGACGTGGCGGGGCCCGATCGGTCCCGAACTCTGCGCGTACGCCGTGTCGTGGTTCGTGTACCTGTTGCACGCCGAGACGCCCGCGCATCGGCGTGCGGAAGGCTGCGGCGACGACGCCGTCCTGTTCTCGACGTTGCCGCCGGTCGAGCAGATCGCCCTCGTGCTCGGTGAGTTCGAGGAGCTGCCGCCGGCGGGCATCGCCGCCGTCGCCGGCCGCGCGTTCGCCGAGTTCGAGCTGGAGACGCCGCAGCCGGCCTGGGTGCGGGACGGCCTCCTGCACGCGAGGCGCTGACCGCCGTACCTGCGTTCGGGCGGCCACGGCTC
>NZ_PCZU01000158.1:33962-42339 GCF_002887785.1 Rhodococcus sp. ENV425 | reverse complement strand
CCGATCCGGTGCGGGGGCCGCGCGAAGTCGTCGGGTCTAGGAGGACAGGCGGGTGCGTCCGAGGCGGAGCAGCGTCATCGCCAGGGTCTTGCCGTCGGCGCCGAGCTCGGCGAAACGGTCGAGGACCCGCATCTCGTGGTTCTGGGCCTGCCGCGCGGTCCCGGACTCCTTCGCAGCGATGCCCGCCCGGCGCGACAGCTCGCTGCGGCGCTCGATCGCCTCGAGGATCTGCGCATCGAGCGTCCCGATCTCGTCGAACAGTCGACCGAGGTCTTCCTGGGCCGAAACCACCTCGCGGGCGGACTCGAAGCCAGGCGAATCAAGCTGGACAGTCATGCAGATTCCTCCGGTCTCGTCTGGATCGTCGATGATTGTGTCGTTCCCGTCGGCGCCAGTGTTACTCATCCGTAGACAAGATTTTCGTGTCCCGCGTCCGGCGGCCAGCCAACACGAGTTGAACACCTTTTGAACTGGGCTTTATGTCCGTCCCGTGGCATTTGTGGCAATGGTCACACCGTCGGGTATCCGCCTCGTCGGGCCCCTCGGACGTAGGGTCGAAGGTCCCTTCTCCGCCGTGGACGCCCGCCCCGGCGCGTGTCGTGAACCACAATCCGCAGGCCCTGCGGTAGCGTTCCCCACCTACCGGCAACCGGTCGGGGCGGTGGGATCCCCGGCGCTTCCGGAAGGGGAACTCAGTGGGACGGGTGTTTTGTGCACGGCACCGATGAAGACGAGTCCGACGCCGTGCCGCTGATCCGCCCGGAGGAATGGCCGCCCCCGAGGTTCAGCGCCCGAGTCGCCGCCGCGATCGCCCTCGCCGGCGTCGTGATCCTCGTCTCGCTGTGGCGGGCTTGGGATGCCGGGCAGGCGGGAGCCTGGGCGGTGACCCGGTTCTTCCTCATCCTGTCCGGCCTGATGGCCCTCACGGCGCTCTTCGGATACGTGTACTGGCGTCCGCGCCGCGGCGACCCCGAGATCCGGTTCGTGGGGTCGCCGGACCGCGGGGTTACCGAGATCCGCGCTTCCGGCGCCGTCTTCCACCTGATGGGGGCGATGACGACGAGCGCGGCGTTGCTCGCCCTCGGCGCGGCCGTCGAGATAGTCCTGTTCGACGACGGCGTTCCGTGGGTGAGTGTGCTGCTCGCCGCCTTCGGGCTGCCCTGCGCGGCGTTCGTCGCGGAGGTGCTGCGCGGGGGGATCCGCCGAGGGGCGCTGCTGCTGACCCCGGACGGGATCCGGCAACGCGGCTGGACCATCGAGTCGTACCTGCCGTGGGTCTCGGTGGCCGGGGTGCACGCCGTCCATCACGGATTCCCCGAGATCTGGGTGCTGGGCACGCCGGCCGCCGCCTGGGCGCGACGACGGACCAGCCGGCTGTTCCGCCTGGACCGGTTGCCCCGCGAACCGGTGATCGAGGTCGACTCCCGCAAGTTCGACGGCGACCCGGTGCTGCTGTATCGGATGCTCGACTTCTACGCGAGAAATCCGCAGGCCCGGGCGGAGCTCGGGTCGGCCGCGGCGGCCGAGCGCGTGCACCGGGGCGACCTGAGCGACCCGGCCTGACGGCTGCCCGTCTTGCGCCGCAGTGCCACCCGACTGTGTTGCGGCTCACTGCTCCGGTATCGTCGTGGGCAAGAGATGGCACTCGGTGCCGTTCCTGCGAGAGATGGGACGTGAGATGAGCACTCCGGAACGGATCGTCATCGTCGACGGTGCGCGTACCCCGGTCGGCAGCTTCGGCGGCGCGTTCAAGGACGTACCGGCCCACGAACTCGGCGCGGCCGCCGCGAAGGCGGCCCTGCAGCGCGCCGGCGTGGCGGCCGAGGACATCGACGAGGTCGTCATGGGCTGCATCGGGCAGGTCGGCCCGGATGCCTACAACGCGCGTCGGGTCGCGCTGGCGGCGGGTCTGCCGGTCTCGGTGCCGGCGTACACCGTCAACCGGCTGTGCGGCTCGGGCCTGCAGGCGATCTGGTCGGCGGCGATGCAGATGCGCTGGGGCGGGGTGGATCTGGCCCTGGCCGGCGGCGACGAGAACATGTCCCGCATGCCGTTCTACGACTTCGGCGCCCGCTCCGGCTACAAGCTGGGCGACCGCACCCTCGTCGACGGCACCGTCGGGATGCTCACCGACCCGTTCCACGGCATCCACATGGGCGTCACCGCCGAGAACGTCGCCCGCGAGTACGGCATCAGCCGCGAGGCGCAGGACGAGTTCGCCGTCGAGTCGCAGCGCCGCGCGGCCACCGACGCCGCCCGCGCCGCGTTCGCCGAGGAGATCACCCCCGTCGAGATCGGCGGCCGCAAGCCCACCGTCGTCACCACCGACGAGCACCCCAAGCCCGACACCACCGTCGAGACCCTCGCGAAGCTGCGCCCGGCATTTCAGAAGGACGGCACGGTCACCGCCGGCAACGCCTCGGGCATCAACGACGGCGCCGGCGTCGTCGTCCTCGCCCGCGAGTCCGTCGCGCAGGAACGGGACCTGGGTGGGCTCGCGGTGATCGAGTCCGTCGCCACCGCCGCGCTCGAGCCGGAGCTGATGGGCTACGCGCCGGTCCTCGCCCTGCAGAAGCTGTTCGAGCAGACCGGCACCACCCCGGCCGACATCGACACCGTCGAGCTGAACGAGGCGTTCGCCTCGCAGGCCGTCGCCGTGATCCGCGACGCCAAGCTCGACCCGGCTAAGACCAACCCGTACGGCGGGGCGATCGCCCTCGGTCACGCGGTCGGCGCGACCGGCGGCATCCTGACCCTGCGGGTGGCCAAGGACCTCGTGCGCCGCGACCTCGAACTCGGCATCGTCACCATGTGCATCGGCGGCGGCCAGGCCCTGGCCGCCCTGCTGCGCCGGGTGCGCTGAGCCGGGCCGCTCCGCGGCCGGTGCGTCCTTTGGGCTGCTGCAGCAGCCCAAAGGCCGCACCGCTCAGATGGTCCGTTCGTGTCCGGCCCAGTAGGGGGCCCGCAGGGAGCGCTTGAGGATCTTCCCGGTGGGGTTGCGCGGCAGCATGTCGACGATGTCGATGGTCGCGGGGCACTTGAACTTCGCCAGGTGCCGGCGGGTGTAGTCGATGAGTTCCTGCTCGTCGGCCTTCTGGTCCGGGGCGAGCACCACCACCGCCTTGACCGTCTCGCCCCACTTCTCGTCCGGGACGCCGATGACCGCGACTTCGGCGACGGCCGGATGCTCGACGAGGACCCGCTCGACCTCCGGGCAGTACACGTTCTCGCCGCCGGTGATGATCATGTCCTTGAGCCGGTCCTCGATGAACACGAAGCCGCCGTCGTCGACCCGGCCCATGTCGCCGCTGCGCAGCCACCCGTCGGCCGTGATCGTCTCGGTCGTGGCGTCGGGCCGGTTCCAGTACCCGGGGGTGGTCTGCGCCGAGCGCCACCACAGTTCGCCGATCGCGCCCGGGGCCGCGTCCTCGCGCGTGGCCGGATCGACGATGCGCATCTCCACGCCGGGAATGGGGGTGCCGGCCGACGCCATCCGCGCCTCCTGCGCCGGATCGCGGTGCACCTCCGGCAGCAGCGCCGTGATCACCCCGGCGAGCTCGGTCATGCCGTACACCTGGACGAATTCGGTGTCCGGCCACGCGGCGAGCGCGCCGCGCAGCAGCGGCAGCGGCATCGGCGCGGCGCCGTAGGTGATGCGCTTGAGCCGGGAGAACGCCCCGATCGCGTGCGCTCCCGCGCCGAGGACGGCCGCTATTACCGGGGGCACCAGGAAGGCGATGTTCGCGCCGGCCGCGAGACCCGTGAACAGCGACGGCGCGTCCGCCTCCCGGGTGAACACGCACCGGCGGCCGTCGTGGATACCCATGATCGCGTAGCAGGTGCCGCCCACATGGAACAGCGGCATCGCCACGAGCAGGCAGTCACCCTCCGTGAACGGAAGCACCGCGAGCACGTCCTCGGAGTGCGCGAACAGGTTGCGGTGCGTCAGCTGCACACCCTTGGGCCGGCCGGTGGTGCCGGAACTGTAGAGCAGCAGCGCGGTGGTCTCGGGCGCGACGTCGGGCAGGGTCGCCGGCGCGGCCGCCGCGAGCCACGGCTCGAACTCGTCGTTCTCCCCGCCCACGACGACGATCTTCTGCACCGTGGACAGCCGGGGTCGCAGCGACTCGATCTCCTGCGCGAATTCCGCTCCCACGAACAGGATCCGGGCGCGCGAGTCGTTGATCACGTAGTCGAGCTCGTCGCCGGCGAGCCGGAAGTTCGGGATGGCGTTCGCCGCGCCGAGCGCGGAGGCGGCGAAGGTGACTTCGAGGCACGCGAGGTTGTTCTTGTCGACGAATGCGACGGTGTCGCCGGGTCCGACGCCGTCGGCGGCGAGGGCGCCGGCGAGGTGGCGCAGTCGCTCGTGCCACTGCGCCCAGGTGTGGGTGCGGTCGAGGTACTGCACCGCGACCTCGTCCGGTTTGGTCTGCGCCCAGTGCGCGACGCGGTCGAGGATGACGGACGGGGCGGGGACGGACATGCGTGAGCCTCCTGGGGGAACAGGTGCCGCCGTGTGGCGGGTGTCACACAGGTTATTGCCGGCGGGGCGTGGCGTCCCGGAATCGGACGTATCGCCGCCGGGCGGGTCCCGTGGTCCGGCTCCGCGAGGTCAGGGCAGGCAGGCGGCGTAGCCGCCGGCCTCGAAGGTGGCGGTGTCGCAGTACGCGGCCCGCGGGTAGTAGGGACCCATCGTCGCGGCCGGATCGCCGCCCTGTGCGGCCTGCACCGACTGCGGGTAGAACGCGTCGGCCGGCAGCATGTTCCGGTAGAGCAGAGTCTTCTTGGGGACCTCGGTCGAGCCCCACGGCAGCACCGTCACCGTCGGATCGGCCGTGGCGCGGGCGGGCACGTCCTGGGGCGCCGCGACGACGTAGGTGAACCAGCCCTCCGCGTCGGTCGCCGTCTCGAAGTCGGCCGCGCACGCGACGACCGGGTACGGGCTGACCTGGTCGTTCTGGCACATCGACCAGTACCGCACCTGGCGGCCGGGCGTGGTGACGGGTTCGCCGGCGCGGGTGTCGGGGAACGTGGGGGCCTTGCCGCGCACGACGAGGATCCGGCCCGGCTGGTACGTCAGCACGGAGCCGATGTACTTGTTGTCGCCGTTCGGGAACAACCCGGACGTGGTGGCCGGGCTGACGAAGGTCGCCTCGGGGTTGTTGCCGGGGAAGGCGCCGGACGCCGCGCCCTCGACGATGCGGTCGACGGCCGCCTCGGCGGCGCGCTCGACCGGTCCGCTGCCGTAGTCGGCGGGGTCGAAGTCGGAGCTGCACGTGGGCACCGGCACGGCGCGCCCACCCTGGTGCAGCGTCACGTCCGGTAGCGGGACCCCGCCGGTCGGGGAGGCCGGGTCGTCGGGCACATAGACCCGGACGATGAGGAATCCGGCCGGTGCGGTGGGCGACCCGCCGGTGGGCAGCGCGCCGATCTCGTTGCGGGCGTGGTCGGCCGGACCGGTGACGACGGTGGCGCTCCAGCGCCGGGCCGAGGCGGGCAGCCCCTCGGCGGCCGCGTCCGCGAACGGGTTCCCGCTGCCCGGATCGGGCGCGATCTGTGCGTCGCGCAGGGTGTCGACCGTGTCGAAGTTCGTTCCGTAGGTGTTGAGCGAGAAGTACCGGGCCGCCGGATAGGTGCCGTGCAGTTCGATGCTGTCGCCCGGGGCCAGCGCGTACGGCAGCACCCAGTAGGTGGCATCGACGTCGGGGAACGCGATGTCCAGCACGGTCGAGTCGGACCGGAACTGCCACGCGCACGAGCCGATGGGTTCCTGGGCCGCGGAGGTCGCGGGCGTCAGCAGTGCGTGCGCCGCCGCGAGCAGGCCGACGAGCACGGCGGTCCGTCGCCGGCCGCGCACGGCCGTCGCGGGATCGGGCTCGGCCGTCGAACGATCGGGTGCGGCCACGGGAACTCCTTCGCCGGGGGCCTGGTCCTGTCGCATCATCTGTACCGGAATCGGGCAGGCCGGGCCTGCGGTTCGGGGAAATTCGCGATCGACGCCGTGCGTCTCGGCGCGTCTGTGCGGTGCCGCGGGGAGAGGCGATTGGGGTGTCGAGCGGCACAGGGCTTACAGTTGCGTCGTGCAACACAAGCGGGAGGTTGCGGCGCAGTCCGCAGCGGCCGGTGTATCCGAGGTATACGACGAGTTCGTGTACCTGATTCGCCATCTCACAGCGGGGGAGCGCGCCCACGACGACGTGCTCTCGCTGGCGCAGCATTCGATGCTCGGCTTCATCGACCGCAACCCGGGCTGCCGAGCCACCGACATCTCGGATGCGTTCAGCGTGAATCGGTCGACCGTCTCCCGTCAGCTGCGCAGCTGCATCGACGCCGGGCTCGTCCAGGCGCAGGCCGGACCCACCCGGCTCGGCCACCCGCTCCGGCTCACCGACCGGGGCCGCGAGACCCTCGCCCGCACCGTCGCCGGACGTCACGACGAGATCCGCGCGGCGCTGACCGGCTGGGGCCAGGACGACATCGATCGGTTCGTCGACATGCTGCGCCGCTTCCGCCAGGGAGTGGAACACCGGTCCACTGCCCGCCCCGACCACAACGAGGGAGACGCTCGTGCGTGAGTACACCACCCCCGCCCAGTTCACCGTCGGCGACGACGAATCGGTCGTCCGCACGGTCTTCACGCACGCGGAGAAGACTCCGCACCGCGTGATGTACTCCCGCCCGGAGGGAGAGGACTGGGTCGCCGTCACCGCACGGCAATTCGCCGAGCAGGTCTCGGGGGTCGCCAAGGGCCTCGTCGCGGCGGGCGTGCAGCCCGGCGACCGGGTGGCCCTGCTGTCGGCCACCCGCTACGAGTGGGCGCTGTTCGACTACGCCATCTGGGCCGCCGGCGCCGCCACGGTGCCGATCTACGACTCCTCGTCCACCGAGCAGATCCGCTGGATCCTGCAGGACTCCGAGGCGGTCGTCGCCGTCGTCGAGACCGCGCGCCACGAGGCGCTGTTCGTCGACATGCCGGACACCCTGCGCCGCACCCTGCGGATCGAGGGCGGCGCCGTGGAGACGCTGATCGCCGAGGGCGCCGGCGTCGACGACGCCCAGCTGCAGGCCCGCCTCGACGGCATCCGCGCCGACGACCTCGCCTCGCTGGTGTACACCTCGGGCACCACCGGCCGGCCCAAGGGCTGCATGCTGACCCACCGCAACTTCTACAGCGAGGTCCGCGGCATCCTGACCGCCTCGATCGGTGAGGTGGCCAAGCCGGGCAGCCGGGTACTGACCTTCCTGCCGCTCGCGCACGTGCTGGCCCGTGCCGTCTCGCTGGCCGTCTTCGAAGGCGGTGCGGCGCAGGCGCACTGGTCGGACTTCGGCACGATCTCCGCCCAGTTCGAGCGCTACGCCCCGAACACCATCCTCGGCGTGCCGCGCGTCTTCGAGAAGGTGCGCGACGCCGCGGCGCGCAAGGCCGCGGCCGGCGGCAGGTTCAACGCGGCGATCTTCGCGTTCGCCGAGGAGACCGCCATCGCCTACAGCGAGTCGCTCGACCACGGCGGTCCGTCGTTCGTGCTCAAGGCCAAGCGCAACATGGCCGACAAGCTCGTCTACGCCAAGCTGCGGCAGGCGATGGGCGGCGAGTGCTGGTTCGCGATCTCCGGTGGTGGCGCCCTGAGTCCCCGTCTCGGCCACTTCTTCCGCGGCGTCGGCGTCCCGATCTACGAGGGCTACGGCCTGACCGAGAGCACCGCCGCGCACAGCGTGAACGTGCCCGGCGCCCAGAAGATCGGCACCGTCGGCCAGCCCATGGGCGGCAACAGCACCCGCATCGCCGACGACGGTGAGATCGAGCTGCGCGGCGGGGTCGTGTTCCAGGGCTACTGGCGCAACGAGAAGGCCACCGCCGAGGCCTTCCACGACGGCTGGTTCCGCACCGGCGATCTCGGCGAGATCGACGAGGACGGCTACGTGAGCATCACCGGCCGCAAGAAGGACCTCATCATCACCGCCGGCGGCAAGAACGTCTCGCCCGGGCCGCTCGAGGACCGGATGCGCTCGCACACGCTCGTCTCGCAGGCTGTGGTCGTCGGCGACGGGCGCAGCTTCATCACCGCGCTGCTCACCGTCGACCCCGAGGTGCTCGACAACTGGAAGGCCGAGAACGGGAAGGCGCCGACGGCCACCATCGCCGACCTGCGGCACGACCCGGCGCTGCACGACGCGCTGCAGTCCATCGTGGACGACGCCAACTCGATGGTCTCCCACGCCGAGGCCATCAAGAAGTTCGTCATCCTAGACCGGGACCTCACCGAGGAGACCGGTGAGCTGACGCCGACGCTGAAGATCAAGCGCAACGTCGTGACTGAGCGCTTCGCCGCCGACATCGAGAGCATGTACGCGAAGTGACGCGCGGCCGGCCGCCGGG
>NZ_PCZU01000158.1:18354-33919 GCF_002887785.1 Rhodococcus sp. ENV425 | reverse complement strand
GGCCTCGTCGGCTGCGGAGGGATCCGGGGCCGGCGCCACAGCGGCGAGCAGGGCCGCGAACCGCTCGTTGCCGGGCAGATCGTCGAGCAGCACGGTCCGGCCCTTCTCGTCGGCCAGCGGGATCCGCCAGTTGGGGTACTCGTCGGTCGTGCCCGGCTGATTCTGGCTGCGCCGCTCACCGACCGCGTCGGCCAGCGACACCCCGATCAGCGCCGACGGGCTCGCCGCGACGAACCGGTGCAGTGCCTCGACGGTCCGCTGCTCGTCGGCGTCCTCGTCGAGCAGTTCGCGCTCCCGCAGCACCGCCAGCACGGCGTCGCGTTCGGCGGCCGCGTCGGCGGCCTCGGTCTCCAGGTCCCGTTCGAGCAGACCCAGCTCGGACCGCAGCGTGATGTGTTCTCCGGCAAGGAAACCCGCCGTCGGTGGCAGGTCGTGCGTGGTGACCGACGTCAGGCACAGCTCCCGGTAGCTCTCCGGGGGCCGGGGGTCGTCGCCGTCGCGCTCGAACCACAGGATCGACGTCCCGGCGATGCCGCGGCGGGACAGGTACTCCTGCACCCAGCTCTCGAACACGCCGAGGTCCTCGCCGATCAGCACGGCGTCGGCCCGGTGCGCCTCGAGCGCCAGGATCCCGATGAGGGCCTCGTGGTCGTACGTGACGTACGTGCCCTGATCGGGCGTGCAGCCCTCGGGAATCCACCAGGTGCGGAACAGGCCCAGGATGTGATCCACCCGCAGGCCGCCGGCGTGGCGCAGCGCGGTGCGCACCACGTCGCGGTAGGGCCGGTAGCCGAGCTCCGCGAGCCGGACCGGATGCCAGGGCGGCTGGGTCCAGTCCTGACCCTGCCGGTTGAAGTCGTCCGGCGGCGCACCGACCGTCATGTCGCGGATCAGGGCGTCGCCGAGCGTCCAGGCGTCGGCGCCGTCGGGACGGACACCCACCGCGAGGTCGTGCACGATGCCGACGTCCATGCCGGCGGCACGCGCCGCGGACTGCGCCTCGGCGAGCTGCTCGTCGCACAGCCACTGCAACCAGCAGTGGAACTCGATGCGCTCGGCCAGCTTGGTGCGCTGCCGCGCGACGTACGGCGCGTCGGGGGTCGCCGCCAGGGTCTCCCAGCGGGCGCTGCGATCGCCGAACTTCTCGCTGAGCGCGCACCACAACGCGAAATCGGTCAGCGCGTCCCCGCCCGCGGCGCGGAACGCGTCGAACCCCGCCTGCCGCGCCGGGCTGCGCGGCACCCGGAACACGTGCCCGAGCACGTCCAGCTTGGCCCGGAACGCGGCGTCCCGGTCGATGCGCTTGTCCTTGCGGTTCGACTTGGCGAACTTCGCGGCGTACGCCTCGAGCGTCTTGCGGTGCTTGCGCGGCAGGAACGCCGCCTCGCGGATGTTCTCCACCCGCAGATAGATCGGGTGGACGAACCGCCGCGAGCTCGGCAGGTACGGCGACGGCTCGAGCGGCGGCTCCGGCTCGCCCGCGGGGGCGGGATTGACGAGCACGAAGTCACCGCCGTCCACCGAGGCGGCGATCGCGGCGAGGTCCGCCAGGTCCGCGAAGTCGCCGACGCCCCACGACCGCTTCGACCGCACCGAGTACAACTGCGCGGCCAGGCCCCGGCGACGTCGCTCGAGGAGCCGGTCGGCGGTGCCGAGACGCGCGGGTGTCACCACCAGGGTGGTCTCGGCCTCGGTGTCGTCGCTGCGGGCGTGCAGGGTGTGCCACCCGAGCGGCAGGTCCGGGACGGCGAACGTCGCGCGGCCGACGAGCCGGCCGTCGACCTCCCGCGGATCGACCCACACGTCGCGCTGCGCGACGTCGACGACGTCGCCGTCCTCGGTGCACACCTGCACCTGCACCGCAGTGCCGTGCGGCACGTGCACGGGGAAGGTGCGCTCCTCGCCCTGCACGACCACCAGGACGGGTGGCAGCATGCGCCGCCACGGCTCGTTCGGCAGATCCGCGAGGACGGCGTCGATCTCCGCCTCGGTGCCCGCGGACACGCCCAGCGAGGCCAGGACCCGGCGCAACGTGTCGTCGCTCGCGTAGTGGTCCTGCTTGTCCCACCCCACATACGAGGTGGCGATCCCGAATTGCTCGGCCAGTTCCCGCAGCTTCACCGTCGATGTCACGACACCCGATCATGCCAGGTCGCGGACCACTCGGCAGACCCGGCGATGTCAGTTGCGGACTGCGGGGCCGAGGTAGGCGAGCACGGCCAGGACGCGGTGGTGGCCGTCGGGTTCGGGGGGCAGACCGAGCTTGTCGAAGACGGCGCGCACGTGCGCGCCGACGGTGCGTTCCCCGAGGGACAGGGCCGCTCCGATCGCCCGGTCCGAACGGCCTTCGACCAGGAGGGTGAGGACCTCCCGTTCCCGGGGGGACAGTTCGTCGAGGGCCACCCGGTCGCGGTGCGGCCGCGAGACCAACCGGCCGACCACGTCGGGATCGATCGCCGTTCCGCCCGCCGCGACGCGGTGCAGCGAGCCGAGGAACCCGTCGATGTCGGAGAGGCGGTCCTTGAGCAGATATCCCAGACCGGCCGTCCCGCCGGCGAAGACGTTCATGACGTTCTCGGTTTCCACGTACTGGGACAGCAGCAGCACGGCGGTGCCCGGGAAGCACCGGCGAATGGTGAGGGCGGCCTCGATGCCCTCGGTGGTGTGGGTGGGAGGCATCCGGATGTCGACGACGGCGAGGTCCGGGCGCTGCTCGCCGACCAGCCGCAGCAGGGCCTGCGCGTCCGCGGCCTGGCCGACCACCTCGATTCCCTCGTCGTGCAGCAGGCCGGTGATCCCCTCGCGGAGCACCGCGGAGTCGTCGGCGAGCACCACCCGGAGGTTCACGACGGCTCCCCGGATGTCCCGGTGGTGAGGGGAAGGGACAGCGTCAGCGTCGTTCCGCCCCCCACGGGACTGTGCACGATGAGCACCCCACCGAGGGCCGTGGCCCGGTCCGCCAGTCCGCTCAACCCACCGCCGGCGGTCAGCGTCGCACCGCCGCACCCGTCGTCGGTGACGACCATCCGCAGCATCCCGCCGTCCCGGCGAAGGTCGATCTCGATGTGGGTGGCGCCGGAGTGCTTGGTGGCGTTGGCCACCGCCTCGGCGGCGATGAAGTAGGCGGCGAGTTCGACAGAGGCGGGAGCCCGCACGGTGAGGGTGTCGACGATCTCCACCGGCAGCGGCGCGCGCTCGGCCAGGGCGGTCAGCGCGGCGGCGAGCCCGTGTTCCTGCAGCACCGGGGGATAGACACCCCGGGCCAGTTCCCGCAGTTCCACCAGCGCCGAGTCCAGTTCGGCCGTGCCCTCGTCGAGCAGCTCCTGCTTGCGCTCCGGCTGGGATGCCCGCTGCGCACGCCGCAACAGGATCGTCGCGGCAACCAGGCGTTGCTGCGCACCGTCGTGCAGGTTGCGTTCGAGCCGCCGCCGTTGGGCGTCCCCGGCGGCGACGATCCGCTCCCGGGACCGGCGGACCTCGGCGAGCTGAGCCTGCAACTCGGACTGGAGGCGCTGGTTGTCCAGCGCGAGGGTCGCGGCGCTGCGCACCGCCGCGAGCAGTTGCGGCTGATGTCGCAGCGACCGGTCGTACACCAGCGCTCCGACCGGGACGCCGTCGCGTTCGAGGACGGTCGCCGCGCGGGGGTCGTCGTCGTCCGGCAGGCTCTGCGGCTGCCCGTTCGCGTCGAGATAGCTGTTCCACTGTGGTGACCACGACCACAGGATCAGGCCGGGGTCGCGCAGTGCCTTGCGCAGCGCGTGGACGAACTCGTCCCCGAGCGGGGCCGCACCGACCTCGATCATCACGTCGCTGACCGCGCTGCGCGCGACCCGGTAGCGCCACAACCCGACCAGCACCGCCACCGGAAACAGCGCGGTCGCCAGATAGCTCAGGTAGGCCGTCCACACGTTCCCCACGCCGGAAGACCGCGCCGTGACCAGCCCCGTTCCGATCACCGTGGCGAATCCGAGAATGCCGGCGATCCACAGGGGCGCGAACGCGGCCCGGTAGGCCGGGGACCCCGACCGCCAGCGGGCCAGCAGCACGCCGATCACGACCACACTGATGCCGATGGCAATTGCGCCGAAGACGAGCTGCAGCCCCCTGAAGATCGCCGGGTCGTCCCGGACCAGCAGCAGGTTGGGCGCGGTGAAGCGTTCTGTGCCGACCATCACGGAGGGGTTGTAGAACATCAGATCGAGCAGGACCGAGACCAGGAAGTACACATAGCAGCCCCCGACGAACCACCGTTCCCACCGCCGGTTCAATCGCCCCGTCGGAAAACCGAGCAGGATATGGATCAGCACCGGGAGATACATCACCGTCAGCGCCGCGCCCACGGTGAAGACGACCGGGTTGCGTGACGCACCGCCCCCCTTCACCAGCCACAGCACCCCGGCCAGCACCATCAGCCGTCCCGTGTTGTCGTCCGGGCGGCTCCGCCACGCGATGATGCCCGCCGCGACGAAGGCGACGCCGACCGCGGGGAAGGCGACCAGTTCCGCCGGGCCGACGGGCGGACCGCCGGGCCAATCGAGCGACACCACCACCACCGCGACCACCAGCAGGGTGGTCACGGCGACGATGGCCGGCACTGTTCGACGACTCACGACGAGGCCTCCGATCCTCGCTCCCAGCATCTCGCTCCCGGCCCCGCCGGACCACCGTGCTGGCACTGTTCGACCATCTCGGCCGTCACGTGATTCGGCGGCAGCGCCTGCACGGGGCTCCGTACCGTGCCTGCACGGAGCCCCGGCCGGTGTCTGCACGGTGCGCTCCGCGCCGGACCGGCGCCAGGTCGGCGGACAACCGCGCGCCGCAGCGGTTCCGCCGACGATCCCCGAGGGGTTGAATAGAGGAGGTGGGCCGCTTCGGGAGGTGGTGGCGGTGACGGGGAACGGGGCTCCCGGGCCGGGTTCGGTATTTGCCGGGTACACCATCGAGCGGCTGCTCGGCGCGGGCGGCATGGGTTCGATCTACCTGGCGCAGCACCCGCACCTGCCGCGCAAGGTGGCCCTCAAACTTCTCCACCCCGCCCTGACCGCCGACGACAGCGTCAAGGCCCGCTTCGAACTCGAGGCCGACCATGCCGCGCGCCTCGAGCACTCCAACATCGTCCAGGTCTACGACCGCGGCTGCGAGGACGGCCGGCTCTGGATCGCCATGCAGTACGTCCCCGGCACCAACGCCGCCGCGCTGCTCGGCCACGGGCCCGTCCCGCCCGAGCGGGCAGTCCACATCGTCTCCGAGATCGGCAAGGCCCTCGACTACGCCCACCAGGCCGGGGTGCTGCACCGGGACGTGAAGCCGACGAACATCCTGCTCGCCGAACCCGCCAGCCCGGGCGAACCCGAACGGGTCCTGCTCACCGATTTCGGCATCGCCAAGGCCCTCGACGAGGCGGGCGGGCTCACCCGCACGGGGATGTTCGTCGGCAGCCTGCAGAATGCCGCACCCGAGCAGTTCGACACCACCGCCGCGCTCGACCACCGCACCGACATCTACTCGCTCGGCTGCACCCTCTACCACCTGCTCACCGGCCGGCCCCCGTATTCCGGCGACACCCTGGCGAAGCTGTGGCACGGGCATGTCCGCAGCCCGATACCCCGGCCGAGCGAGGCCCGGCCCGACCTGCCGAAGGCGTTCGACGCCGTCGTCGCGGGTGCCCTCGCGAAGGACCGCGACGACCGCTACGACACCTGCAGGGAACTCACCGCCGCCGCCCGGAACGCCCTCACGTCCGAGACCACGACCACCGTCCCCGCGCCGGCAGCCGACGACACCCTGGCCCGGACGGTGGCGGTGGACGCCGCGTCACCGAGCAGGGTCGCCGCGACGCGGCGCGCGACGCGGCGCGGCGACAGCGCGGCACCCCTGCGGGTGGTGCTCGCCGACGACTCCGTGCTGCTGCGCGAGGGTATCGCCCGGCTGCTGTGCGACGAGGGGATCGACGTCGTCGGCGAGGCCGGCGACGCCGCCACCCTGCTCGGTCTCGTCGCCGACGAGCGGCCCGACGTCGCCGTCGTCGACATCCGGATGCCGCCGACCCACACCACCGAGGGAATCGTCGCCGCGGCGGCCATCCGTGCCGACCACCCGGACACCGCGGTGGTACTGCTGTCGCAGTACGTGGAAACCGACCACGTCATGAATCTGCTCGCCGACGGGGCCGCCGGCCTGGGCTACCTGCTCAAGGATCGGGTCGCCGACATCGACGAGTTCGTCGACACCCTGCACCGGGTCGCCGAGGGCGGCTCGGCCATCGACCCCAGCGTGGTGAGCCGGATGGTGGCCCGGCCCCACCGCGACAGCCGTCCCATCGACACGCTGTCCACCCGCGAACGCGAGGTCCTCAGCCTCATGGCCGAGGGCCGCTCGAACCGGGCGATCGGGGCGGCCCTGTTCCTCGGAGAACGCACCGTCGAGGCGCACGTCCGGGCGATCTTCCTCAAGCTCGGTCTGCACCCCGAACCCGAGGACCACCGACGCGTCCTGGCCGTGCTCAAGCATCTCGAGGCGACCACCCCGTGAACCACCCCGGCTGCCGAGGGCCACGCCGGGTGCCCGCGCTGCGGCCGCGCCGTCCCGCGGAAACGGCTCGCCCGCACGAGGCGCTCAGTCGGAGAGTTCGTCGAACAACGTCGGCTCGTCCGGGTTCTCGAACAGCTCGATCTGCTCGGGTGGGGACGGACGCGGCCGCCGCACGCGTGTCGTGGCGGTGCCCGCCGGGGGCACGAGCAGCCGCATCGCTGCGGTGAGCGAGCGGCAGGTCAGCTCCCACTCCTGCGCCTTCGCCTCGGCGCGGGCGATGCCGGCGCCGTCTCCGGCCGCGGCACGCCCCATCGCCTCGGCCTGCCAGCAGACCTGCGCGTCCACGCTCATCCGCAGGAAACGCAGCAGCTGGTCCGGTTCGTCGCCGGCCATGCGGGCCACCGTCCGGGTCTCGACCTCCACCCGGCCGCCGAGATGGAGATCGCGCAGCGCCAGCAGCGTCGGCGGCAGGTCCTCCTCGGAGTCCGTCGTCCACGGCGGCAGCTCGTCCGGGGGCGGCGGCACACCGTCGTGGTCGGTCTCGTGCAGCAGCTCGCCGCCGAGGCGGGTGCCGAATGCCTCGTCCAGCCCCTCGAGGAACTGTGCGACGTGGTCGAGCGTGGTCAGCAGGTGGGCCGGCACGAACGGCGACGCGGGCAGGTGTGCCGCCACCGCGACCCGGTCCTCGACCAGCACGAACTTCAGGTGCGGCCACCGGCGGTTGAGGTCGGCGACGACCTCGGCGGCGCGGGTGCGCCCGGTGATGTTGTGGACGATCGGGGCGAACACGTCGACGGTGCGCTCGTGCGGCCCGACGCCGACGAACACGAGCAACCCCGCGACCCGCAACGCCAGGTCGCCGTCCTCGTCCCACAGCGGGACGTCTCCGATCCGCTCGCGCAGCGTCGACTCGATCAGCTCGCGCACGTGCTCCTCGCCCGCGGTCTCGACGGCGAGCGGAAGCGCGGCCGGCGGCGGCGTCTCCTCGGCGGGCGCGGGCAGGTCGAAGGCCGCCGCCCGGCCGGCGCCGAACGTCTCGGTGCGCAGGAACAGCGGATGCGGCACCCCCCACACCCGGCGCAGCGCCGTCACCGCGACGGCCGCGAGCTGGTCCGCCCACGCCGCGGGCCGGTCCATCCAGTAGGCGGGGGACCCGCCGTCCTCCGGGTCCTCCGGTCCCCGGGACGGTTCGCGCCAGCCGAGCTCGGCGAGCAGCGCCTCGTCGGCCGGGCGGAGGCGACGGTCGCCGCCGAGGTGGGCGTTGGACGGCACCTCGCACCGCACCTGGCCTGCACCCCACGCGTAGAACTGCACGCACGGTCCGGCGGGTCCGGTCTCCTCCTCGACGAGCGGCTCGAGGAGCAGCCCGTCGCCGTCGCACATCGACGCCACGTGATCGGCGAGCCGTGCCCGGAACTCGCTCCAGGACCGGTCGACGTCGCGGTCGAATCGGCTCTCGGTGTCGGTCACGATCCGCCCCCTTTCCCAGTGCTGCCGGACCAATCTGTGCCGGAGACACTAGTCGCGCCGTCCGACAGGTGCCCGGCTCGGCGCGGGTGGTGGTCGCCACGTGGCACCGGCGGGGTGGTCCGGTGGGGGGAATCTCAGCCGACGCTGCGGACGAACGCTCCGATCGAATCGACGGCTCGCCCCGCCTCGGGCACGAGGCCCGCCGCGGCCTGGAAGACGTGCACCTGCCGTTCCCACACCTGCAGCTCGCAGGGCACGCCGGCGCCGGCGAGGCGCCGGGCCATCAGCTCGGCGTCCACGTACGTCATCTCCTCCGAGCCGGTCTGGATGAGGGTGGGCGGCATGGCGGTCAGGTCGGCGTCGACCGGTGACACCGCGCGCGGACCCGGCCGGCCGGAGGCGGCGTCGATGCGGGCGATCACAGCGGCGAGGGCCGGAACGGCGCGGCGCGGGAACAGGGCACACCGGTACGAATTGGGATGTTCGAGCTTGCCGCGGGTGTCGAGGTCGGTCAGGGGCGAGAGCGCCACGTTGCCGGCCGGCCGGCCGAGACCGAGCCGCAGCGCCTCGAGCGTCACCTGGAAGGTGAGGAATCCGCCGGCGGAGTCGCCGGCCACCACGATTCGTTCCGTCGGGTAGCCGTGCGCGATCAGCCACCGCAGCCCCTCGATGCCGTCCTCGACCGCGCTCTCGATCGGGTGTCCCGGCAGCATGCGGTAGGCGACGCTGAGCACGGGTGCCCCGGCCGCCGACGAGATGCGGGAGACCATCTGCCGGTGGGTGGTCAGGCCGCACACCAGGAACGCGCCGCCGTGCAGGTAGAGGATCGCCGTGGCGCCGTCGGCTCCGGGGGCGGCGAGGAACTCGGCGTGGCAGGACGGCAGCCGGACCGGGCGCCGGTGCGTGCCGGGGACCGGCTTGAGGGGGAACGCCAGCCGGTCCACCACGCCCGTCGGCCACGGCAGGTGCGGGGCGCGCGCCCACGCGTCGATGACCGGCTTGACGGTGCTGCGCACCGAGAAGGTCAGCGCCTGCGACGGCAGGCTCACGCCGGCGACCTCGCGGCGGAGCACCGGCCGCGGCACGGGCGGATACGACAACGACGGATGGTTCGACGCGGTACTCGTCACCGGGACCTCCTCGTCCTCACCTGCTCGGACGGAGCCCTCTCGTCGACGGCTCCCGTCTTCTCTCTCGGCCCTTCTCCGAGGCGTTCGCGGCGTTCGTCCGGGTCGGTTGCCCGACAGTACGACGAGGAATCGCCGGGGCGAAGCATCGTGACTCGATGGAGACCGGACAAAGGGAACTCCGCAGGTCGTCGGCGTGCCCGTTATCGATCCGGTACGGCCGTCCGGTCGCCGGACGTACCATCCATCCCAGCGTGCGACGGCGGACGAAAGGGGGCTGTCCCGGTGGGATACATGCCTGTGACCGACTCGATGTTCCTGATCGCCGAGTCGCGGGAGCGCCCGATGCACTTCGGCTCGCTCGAGCTGTTCACGCCGCCGCCCGACGCCGGTCCGGGATACGTCACCGACCTCTACAACCGGCTGGTCGCCGACGCGCAGGTCGACGAGCTGTTCCGCAAGCGCCCGGCCGACCCGGTGTCGAGCCTCGGCTACACCTGGTGGGCCGTGGACGACGAGATCGACCTCGAGTACCACGTCCGGCACTCGGCCCTGCCGGCGCCGGGCCGGATCCGTGAGTTGTTCACCCTCGTCTCGCGCCTGCACAGCGGCCTGCTCGACCGGCACCGGCCGCTGTGGGAGGCCTATCTGATCGAAGGGCTCGCCGACGGCCGGTTCGCCGTCTACACGAAGATGCATCACGCGCTGCTCGACGGGGTCTCGGGGCTGCGGCTGCTGCAGCGGACCTACACCCCCGATCCGAACGTGCGCGAATTCCCCGCGCCCTGGCACCTGCCGGCCCGCCCCAGCTCCGGCACCCGGGAGCAGGACTCGCTGTTCGCTGCGGTGCGCTCACTGGCCGGCGACGTGATCGGCGCGGCGCCCGTCGCGCTGCGGATCGCCCGGACCGTCCTCGGCGGGCGCCGCGTCGCGTTGCCGTACGAGGCACCGCGGTCGATGTTCAACGTTCCGATCGACGGGACGCGGCGCTTCGCGGCGCAGTCCTGGAGCCGCGAACGCATCACGCGGGTGCGGCAGGCGGCCGGGGTGTCGAGCAACGACGTCGTCGTCGCCATGTGCGCAGGTGCCCTCCGCGCCTACCTCCTCGAACAGCAGGACCTGCCCGACCTCCCGCTGATCGCGATGGTCCCGGTGTCGCTGCGAGCCAAGGACGCTCCCGATTCGGCCGCGGGCGGCAACAGCGTAGGGGTCACGCTGTGCAACCTCGGCACCCATCTCGAGGATCCGCTCACCCGGCTCTCGACGGTCAGCGATTCGATGGCGGAGGGCAAGACCCTGTTCGCCGGGATGACGCCGCTGCAGGCGACGGTGTGGTCGGCGCTGAACGTCGCCGGGCTCGCGCTGGCACCGATCTCGGGCGCCGTCTCCCTGGCCCCGCCGCCGTTCAACCTCATCATCTCCAACGTGCCGGGACCGCGGGAGCGGGTGTACCGCAGCGGGTCCCGGCTCGACGGGATCTACCCGGTGTCGGTGGTGCTCAACGGCCAGGCACTCAACATCACGCTGACCACCACCGCCGACACCGTCGACTTCGGCGTCGTCGGATGCCGCCGCACGGTCCCCGGCCTGCAGCGGCTGCTCGGCCACCTCGAGGACGCCCTTGTGGAACTCGAGGTGGCACTTGACATTTCGTGATCGGCGTCAGTCCGGCAGTGCGGAACTGCGTGGTCCGGTGGCGTGCAGGACGTCGACGAGTTCCTTCTCGAGGGTCACGAACTCCGGCGATGTCAACGTGTCCAGACCCCGGGGGCGGGGCAGCGGCACCGTCACCTCGTGACAGATCCGGGCCGGGCGCCGCGTGAGCACCAGCACCCGATCCGACAACAGCAGCGCCTCGCGCACGTCGTGGGTGATCATCAGCACCGTCCACCGGTCCCGCTGCCACACCTGCTGCAGCCACAGCTGCATCTCGGTGCGCGTCAGCGAATCCAGGGCCCCGAACGGTTCGTCCAGCAGCAGCACCTTGCGGCCCTGCAGGACCGTCCGCGCCAGGGCCGCGCGCTGGCGCATCCCGCCCGAGAGCTGCCGGGGGGCGGCATCCTCGAACCCGGCGAGGCCGAAGGCGGGGAACAGCTCCCGGGCCCGGGCACGCGCCTCGCCGCGCGGCACGCCCTGCACCTCGAGGCCGAGTGCGCAGTTGCCGAGCACGGTGCGCCACGGGAACAGCAGGTCCTTCTGCGGCATCAGGGCGGCCCGTCCCGGTGCGGCCGGCCGGTCACCCACCGTGACGGCACCGGTGTCGGGAGAGTCGAGACCGGCGATCAGCCCGAACAGGGTGGACTTGCCGCACCCGCTCGGGCCGATGAGCGAGACGAACTCGCCTTCGGCCACGGCGAACTCGGCGCCGTCGAGGACGGTGCGCGCACCGAACGCCTTGTGCACGCCGGTGACCGTGACGGCGTTCATCGCGGGCTCCTCGTCGTCTGCGCCCACGGCGCCACCACCCGTTCCACGGCGTAGGTGAGCAGGTACAACGCCAGCGAGACCACCGCGGTGACGAGCACCGCCGCGAGCACCAGATCGGTCCGGAACGAGTTCTTCTGGGTGCTCATGTAGATCCCGAGCCCCGACGTGGCGCCGACGTATTCGGCGAAGACCGCACCGACGACGGCGTAGGTGACCCCGATGCGCAGTGCCGTGAAGAACCGGGGCAGCGCCGACGGCAGCCGCACGTACAGGAACTCCTGCCACCGGGAGGCACCCATGCTGCGCAGCAGCGCTCCCGCCTCCCGGTCCGCGGCCGCGAAGCCCTCGATCAGGCCGATCGCCATGGGGAAGAACGTGGCGAGCGCGATCACCAGGATCTTCGGCAGCAGCCCGAATCCGAACCAGATGATCATCAGCGGCGCGATCGCGATGATCGGCAGGGTCTGCGACACCACGAACAGCGGCACCAGGGCGCGGCGCAGCCACGGCGAGAAGTCCACGACGATCGCGAGGAGCCACGCCACGACGAGGGACACCGCGAAACCGACGAGGGTGACCTGCAGCGTCGACCAGGCATGGCCCGCGATGTCGTCGCGGTGCGCCCAGCCCTGCCCGAGGACCCGGGCGGGGGAGGGCAGCACCTGCGGGCGGATGCCGCTGAGCGTCACGTACAGCTGCCAGCCGACGGTCAGCGCGGCGACGACCAGCACGGCCGGTGCGACGCGCCGCACCCAGGGATTCCGGGTCGGGTCAGGGCGTGAGGTAGTCATCGGTGAAGTACGTCGACCAGTCCGGCTCGGTGGTCAACGGCTTGCCGTCGGGGCCGGAGAGCAGGCCCTTCTCGAACAGGAACCGGGAGTACCCGGTCCACCGTTCGAGGGTGAGGGTGCCGACGCGGCCGTTCTCGTCGCGCAGGTAGCCGGCCGACAGCATCCGCTGGCTCTCGTAGACGAGATCCTCGTCGGGGAAGGCGCCGGGCTCGGCCTCGATCAGCGCGCGGGCTCCGCGGTCCGGGTCCTGCGCGGCGATCTCGTAGCCGCGCTGGACGGCCTGCACGAACGCCCGGGCCTGGTCCGGATGTTCGGCCAGCCAGTCCTCGTTGCCGTCGATCACGATCGCGTAGGCGTCGGGGAACCCGTAGTCGGTGTAGCGGAAGTAGCGCATCGGCAGCCCGCGGTGCTCGGCCTCGATGCCTTCCCACGCCAGGTACGAGACGGTGAAGTCGGCGGTGCCGGAGTACACGGCCTCGTAGGCGGAGGTGCCCAGGGTGACGGAGGTGAAGTCGCCCCGCCCGCCGTCGTTCCGGATCACCTGCGCGAGCGTCTCCTCGTCGCCCGGGTCGCCGAAGCCCGCGTAGGTGCGGCCGTCGAGTTCCCGGGGCCGGGTGAGGTCGGCGCGGTCGGCCTTGACGGCGATGCCGGTCGCCCAGTGCTGCAGCGGCGCGAGCACCGAGACGGTGCGCGAGCCGGCCGCCCGGGAGAACGTCGCCTGCGCCTGCGTCGAGATGCCGA
Source organism: Rhodococcus sp. ENV425 (assembly GCF_002887785.1). Taxonomy (NCBI): domain Bacteria; kingdom Bacillati; phylum Actinomycetota; class Actinomycetes; order Mycobacteriales; family Nocardiaceae; genus Rhodococcus; species Rhodococcus sp. ENV425. The sequence goes on along the minus strand of NZ_PCZU01000158.1, from coordinate 20,832 downwards.
ACTCGGCGTTGCCGGCGTCGACGAGGGTGTCCGGGGTGGTGTTGTTGTAGGGCAGGAACTCGACGTCGAGACCGGCGTCGGCGAACAGGCCCTCCTGCTGGGCCACGTACAGGCCGGTGTGGTTGGTGTTCGGCGTCCAGTCCAGGGCGAACCGGATCGTGTCGCCGGAGTCGTCGTCGCCGGTGCCGCCGGCGCAGGACGCGGTGAGCAGCAGCGCCGCGGTGAGGGCGGCCAGGACGGTGAGCCGGCGACGCAGCCGGGAGGTGGTCGTCATGAGGCCGGCCAGTCCTGCGTGTTCAGCGCGGTGTCCCAGAACAGCAGCTCGTAGCGGGTGGCGATCGTGAACGCCCCGGCCATGGCGTCGCGCTCGGTGTCGGTGGCGGCCGCCGCCGCGACGTCGACGAGCTCGCGGGCGGTGGCGACCGCGGCGTGGAACTCGGGCGCGTCGTAGGTGGTGACCCACTGGGCGTAGGGGTGGGTGGGGTCCGCGGTGAGCACGTCGGCGGCGCGGACGGCCAGCTCGCGGCCGACCTCGGCGTAGATCCAGAAGCACGGAAGCACCGCGGCGGCGCCGACCGGATACGGATCGGTGGCGACCGTGGCGGTCAGGTAGGAGACGTAGCCGAGGCAGGCGGGGGAGTGCGCGGGGGTGTCCTCGGCGGGCGGCAGGACACCACCGGTGAGCAGACCCCGGTGCAGGGCCGATTCCTCGGTGGCGGCCGTCGCCGCGCTGTTGGCCCAGAACGCGGCGGTGGCCGGGTCCGGGGCCTTCGCCGCGAGGAGGGCGAGCGCCTTGGCGTAGCCGGCGAGGTAGAGGGCGTCCTGCTCGATGTAGAAGCGGAACGCGTCGAGCGGCAGGGTCCCGTCGCCGAGCCGGCGCAGGAACTCGAGGTCGTCGATGGCCTCGCGCAGGACCTTCGTACGGTCCCACAGCAGATCGGTGAAGCGCTCGGTCCCCTCCGGGACCGACGCATGGGCAGGCATGGTCATGCCGTGACATCCCTTCGTCAGCATTACCTGATCAGGTTCGACGGGTGTGATCTCAGCTCCCGCTCGTGTGCGGAGCACCCCGTGTCTACGGAGGCGACGATAGCACCGGGTGTGGCTCGCCCCACGCGGGCCCGGGGTGCCGGGTCGCCGGGGCTGCGCGTGCAGCCTGTCTGTTGTTGGTACCTTGGCCCCAGACCGTTCGTTCGGGAGGGACCGTGGACGCCGAGACTCTCATCGTCGGGTGCAAGTACGGCGACGTACGCGGCTACCGCGACGGTTCCGTCTACGCGTGGAAGGGTGTCCCGTACGCCGCGCCGGCGTCCGGCGACCTTCGGTTCCGCGCCCCCGAACCGCCGGAGCCGTGGACCGACGTGCTCGACGCCCGCCGGTTCGGGCCCATCGCGCCGCAGGGCCGCAACAATCCCATCCCCATCGACCCGGGCCTGTCGATCGGCGAGGACTGCCTCTCGCTGAACATCTGGGCGCCGGAGCCGGACGGGGAGCCGCGGCCGGTGATGGTCTGGATCCACGGCGGCGCCTACGTCCTCGGGTACTCGGGTCAGCGGATCTACGACGGACGGTTGCTCGCCGAACGCGGGGACGTCGTCGTGGTGACGGTCAACTACCGGCTCGGCGCCCTCGGCTTCCTCGACTTCTCGTCGTTCTCGACAGCCGGGACCACCTTCGAATCCAACGTCGGGTTGCGGGACCAGATCGCCGCGCTCGAGTGGGTGCGCGACTGCATCTCCGCGTTCGGGGGCGACCCGGACCGGGTCACCGTGTTCGGCGAGTCGTCGGGCGGCGGGTCGCTGACCACCCTGATGACCGTGCCCCGCGCCGAGGGCCTGTTCCACCGGGCCATCGCGCAGAGCCCGCCGGCGACGTCGGCATACGGGTCCGAGCGGGCGGCCCGGGTCGCCGAGCGGTTCCTCGAGATCCTCGACCTCACGCCGGCCCGGGTGTGGGCGTTGCGGGACATGCCGCACGAGACGCTGACCGATGCGGGCGACGTGCTCGTCGGGGAGATCCCCACGAAGTTCCCCGGCACGCTCGCGATGGCGCCGGTGGTCGACCGCGACCTGGTGCCGAAGTACCCGGTGGCGGCGTTCCAGAAGGGGCTCGCGCACCGGATTCCCCTGATCATCGGGTCCAACAAGGACGAGCCGTCGATCTTCCGCTTCATGAAGTCGCCGCTGATGCCGGTGAGCGACGCCTCCGTGCAGGCGATGCTCGACGCGCTCGCCGCGGATCATCCGGAGCTGCCGCCCGACCGTATCGCGGAGATCATCTCCGCGTATCCGGACGTCTCGAAAACGTCGGGGGCGATGGCGCTTTCGCGGGACGCCGGGTTCCGGATGCCGGTCGTGTGGATCGCCGACGCGCACAGCGCCCACTCGCCGACGTGGGTGTACCGGTTCGACCACGCCACCCCGATGCTCAAGGCGGCGCGGATCGGCGCCGGCCACGCCACCGAACTACCCTACGTCT
>NZ_PCZU01000158.1:0-18296 GCF_002887785.1 Rhodococcus sp. ENV425 | reverse complement strand
GCGACGGTGGTCTCGGGCCGGATCCAGCGCCGCTGGCTGGCCTTCGCGCACCACGGTGTGCCCGCCGCCCTGGACGGGTCCCGGCATTGGGCGCCGTACGACACCGGAAAGCGGATGACCCTGCTGATCGACAGCACCGACACCCTAGTCTCGGACCCCGACAGGGTGCTGCGTGAGGCTTGGGGCGACCAGGTGATGGGCTTCAGCTGATCGGGCGGCTCCGTGCGGGCCGAATGTCACATCACTTCGCTCAGATTGGCCTGCTGTGACATTCGGCCGACAGCGAACTGGTATGACCACTTGACCTCTGGCCGGGTTCCGGCCTACGGTCGGTCCGTGATGTTCGAGCCGATCGCCCGCAAGTCCGCCTCCGGCGAGGTGTACGACCAGATCGCCGCCCGGGTGCTCGGGGGCGACCTCGCCGCCGGGGCGGCGCTGCCGAGCGAGCGCAACCTGGCCGAAGCGTTCGGTGTATCGAGACCCGCTGTCCGCGAGGCGATTTCCCGGCTGTCCCACGCGGGTCTGGTGGAGGTGCGCCAGGGGGAGGCGACGTCGGTCCGCGACTTCCGCACCCAGGCCGGTCCGGAGCTGCTCCCGCGGCTGCTCGTGCGCGACGGCCGGCCCGACTGGGACGTCGTCCGCAGCGTCCTCGAGGCCCGACGCCTCCTCGGCCGTCAGGTTGCCCGGCTCGCCGCCGCCCGCGCGACGGACGAGACGGAACCCCGGTTGCGCGACGCCGTGGCGCGGCTCGCGACGGGAGAGGACCCCGTCGCGCTGCAGGTCGCCGCCCTCGAATTCTGGGAACGCGTCGTCGACGCGGCCGACTCCCTCGCGTTCCGGTTGATCTTCAACAGCCTGCGCAACGCCTACGAACCGGCCATGACCGCGATGGCCGGTGTCCTGGTCGCCGAAGTCGGCCGCACCGACCTCTACGAACGGCTCGCCGGCGCGATCATCGCCCACGACGAGGACGGCGCCGAACGCGCCGCCGGGGAACTGCTCGACCTGGGCACGTCGGCCCTGACGACCGCCATCGACCATGCGGAACACGCAGATGCGAGGAGCCGAGCATGAGCACCGATCGGACCGAACGGCGTAGCCGTCGCACCTCGATCGGCCTGCGGGACGCCGCCGCCGAGTTCGCCCGGCACCCGTCGCCGTGGATGATCGGCGCGATGCTCGCCGCCGCGAGCGTCGCGCGGGTTCTCCGCGGCGACTGGCAGATCTCCGACGCCCTGGTCCCACTGGTCGCCCTGCTGGTGTTCCCGCTGGTGGAATGGGTCATCCACGTCGGCATCCTGCACTGGCGGCCGCGCCGGATCGCCGGGCTGACGCTGGATTCGCTGTTGGCCCGCAAGCACCGCGAGCACCACTGCGACCCGCGCGACGTGCCGCTGATCTTCATTCCCTGGCAGACCCTGGTGTGGCTGCTGCCGGTTCTCGTCGCCGGCGCATGGCTGGTCTTCCCCAGGGCCGGCCTGGCACTGACGTTCCTGGTGACCGTGGGCGTCCTGGGCCTGAGCTACGAATGGACGCACTACCTCATCCACACGGACTACCGCCCGGACTCGCGGCCCTACCGCGCGGTGTGGCGCCACCATCGGCACCACCATTTCAAGAACGAGCACTACTGGTTCACCGTCACCACCGCGGGCACCGCCGACCGGATTCTCGGCACCGAACCGGACCCGGCCTCGGTCGAGACGTCGCCGACCGCCCGGAATCTGCACGCGTCCCGCTGACCCGGTGCGTGGACCCGCTCACGTGCGTCGCGCTGTGCCGGGCAGCCGCAGGCGCCCGGCGAACTCGTGGAGCAGATCGATCAGATCCCGATCGTCGGTGCGGATGCGCCCGGTACCGCCGATCGCCGCGAGGCATCCCACGATCGCGGCGCCGTCGTCGCGCACCGGGACGGCGACCGCGGTGCGTCCCTGACGCAATTCGTCCTGCTCGACGGACACGTCGAGGCTCCGGATGCGACTCAGCTCGATCGCGAGCCGGTCGAGCTCGACGATCGTGCGCGGCCCCACTTTCGGCAGGGTTGTGCCGGGGACGAGATGGGGGCGGTCGGCGAGAAGCAGCTTCCCGATCGCGGACGCGTGCAGGTGCCGGGTCAACGACGACTCGCCCAGCAGCTCGTGGTCCGGGTCGCGATCCACCAGCCGGATCCGGTCCCGTTCGTAGGAGGCCAGATACACCCCGTGCCGCACCTGGGCGCGCAGATCCTCGAGCACCTCGGCCACCGGCCACGTCTCCACGTGCGGTGTTGCCGCCAGCTCCTGCGTCCGTCGGCCGAGCGCGAAACCCGACAGGTCGTGCACCCGCACCAGATAGCCGTCGGCGACGAGGAGGTTGAGCAGCCGGTACGCGGTCGCCGGCGGGATGCGGGTGAGCCGGGCCAGATCCTTGGCCGTCGCGCCCGAACCCAGCTGAGCTACCGCCTCGAGCAGGGCCAGCGCACGCTGCACGGCCGTCGGCTCCCGGCCGGTGACCTCGCGCGCCACCGTCAGAGATCCCGATGCGGGCCGCGGTCGGCACGCACCAGGGTCATCGCGCCGAGCCGGTCGGGTGCGAAGACCCCGGCGCCCGGCAGCACGTCCGCGGATTCCGCGCTGTCGAACACCCCGATCGCCGTCGCAGCGCGTGGCGTCCGCCGCCGGAGCAGGAGGTACCACAGGGGTCCCGCGGCGAGCAGCAGCAGGGGGACGGCCACCACGGCGGGATCGACCGCGACGATGCCGGAGCCGACGACGCAGCCGAGCAGCAGCGCGCCGCCCGCGGCCGCAGCACCACCGACGAGGGTCGAGCCGCGGGTCTGCTCGCCGATTCTGGTCAGGAAGCGCAGGGAGGCGACGGCCACCAGGACGTACGCGACGAGCACCGCGACGCGTACCGCGTGCTGAAGCCCCGCGACGAGATGCGGAGCCCCGGCCTTGGCGACGGCGATCGTGAGCGCCACCAGCCCGGCCGCGGCGACGGCACGGTACGGCGTGCGGTACATCCGGTGCACCGCGGCCAGGGGCCGGGGGAGCACCCGCTCGATCCCCATCGTGTACCCCAGTCGCGAAACCGCGTTGACCGATGCCATCGAGGACGCCAGCCACGAGCAGGTCAATCCGAGATGCAGCGCCACGACGACGGCGACCGGCACGCCGGAGTCGGTGCCGTGGCGATACGCGTCGATCACCGTCCCGCCGCGGCCACCCCAGACCGCCAGGGCCGCGAGGACGCAGAGCGCCCCGCAGATCACCGGTGTCCAGAGCACGGTGCGGGTGACCGTCACCAACGGTCGCCGGGCCTCGGGTGCCAGGAAGGTGGCGCTCTCGAATCCGGCGAGCGCGAACACGGCGGTGAGCGCCAGGACCACGAGTTCGCCGGCGCCGCCGCCGGGGGGTTCCGCGACCGGTGTGGGCACGGCCGGCACGAGGAACAGCGTGAGGATGAACGCGAGCGAGCACGCCTCCACCAGCAGGATCGCGTGGACCGCGAATCTGATCCCGCGGACCACGCACGCGCCGATCACGCAGGCCAGCACGAGATACAACGGCAGTGCGGGAACGGAGACGCCGGCCCCGTGGGCGACTGCCAGGATCGACTGCCCCCCGTGGTAGAGGGTGAGCCCGGCACTGCCGAGGTACTTCACCGCCAGCGCGGCACCACCGCCGAGCGCGGCGCGCGGGCCGAGTCCCTGCGCGACGAACGTGTACGGGCCGCCGGCGGCGGCGAGGCGGCGGGTGAAGGCCGCGAAGCATCCGGCCACCGCGCCCAGCAGGACCGTCGTCGCCGCCACGGTGAGCAGGCCTGCGAGCATCGACTGCCCGGCCACGATCGCGGTCGTCAGGACGACCATCGACGCGGCGGGCGCCGTGGTGGCGACCGACTGCGCGAGGACCTCGATGCCGGACAGCCGGCGCCGGCCGAGGGCTCGTAGCGGCGACAAGGCCGGTCGTTCCGGCTCACGCGCCGTGAAGGACTGCGTGATCGCGTCGGAGAGTGCGGACATGGCACGCGAAGCTATCGGCCCGGTGTTTCCGGTCTGTTTCCGGGGGAAGTCGAACGGGCGCACCGGGATCGAGAATTCGGGTCCGCGGCGGACCGTCGTTCTCGAGCGCCGGTCCGCAAGACGTTGCGCGTGCGAGACATCCCCGCATCCCGCTCTTCCCACCATAGGTGCCGAGCCGATCGGGACGGTCGGTGTTGCACGATGGGAGCAGTCACTGTGGCAGTTACACGTAGGTCTTTCATGAAAGGACTCGGCGTCACGGGCGGCGCCGGCCTGATGTACGGCGCGATGTCCACGATCGGCCTCGCGCCCGCAACGGCGTCGACGCCGGCTTTCCGGGCGCCGGCGCGCAGCGACCTGATCGGCCGGGTGGACGGGCATCATTCGGTCGTCGTCCTCGGCGGCGGCCCGGCCGGATTGTGCGCCGCCTACGAATTGGGGAAGGCCGGGTACGACGTCACGGTGCTGGAGGCTCGGCGTCGGCCCGGTGGCCGGGTCTGGTCCGTGCGCGCCGGAACGGAGGAGACGGACCTGAACGGCGAGAAGCAGGTCTGCACCTTCGCCGACGGGCACTACTTCAACCTCGGTGCCACCCGCATCCCGCAGAGCCACGTGACGATGGACTACTGCCGCGAACTGGGGGTGGAACTGCAGGCGTTCGGCAACCAGAACGCCAACACCTTCGTGCACTACTCGAGCGACACGGCGTTGTCCGACCGGTCCATCACGTATCGGGCGGCGAAGGCCGACACGTACGGGTACATGTCGGAGCTGTTGCAGAAGGCGGCCTCCCGCGGCGCACTCGACGACGTGCTCACCCAGGCCGACAAGGACGCGCTGTCCGAGTTCCTCAGCGACTTCGGCGACCTGTCCGGCGACGGACGATACGTCGGGTCGACCCGACGCGGGTACACCTCCGAGCCCGGCGCCGGTCTGGACTTCGGCACGCACGAGCCGCCCTTCGCGATGACGGACGTGATCCGCGGCGGCATCGGCCGCAACTTCAGCTTCGACTTCGGCTACGACCAGGCGATGATGATGTTCACCCCGGTCGGGGGCATGGACCGCATCTACTACGCGTTCGAGGACCGCATCGGTACCGACAGGATCGAATACGGGTCGGAGGTGACGGCCCTGCAGAACACGACCGAGGGGGTGCGGGTGGAATACACCCGCGACGGTGCGCCGCGGGTGGTGGACGCCGACTTCGCGATCTGCACCATCCCGCCGCACCTGGTGACGCGGCTGAACCACAACCTGCCCGCCGACGTCGTGCACGCACTCGGCGCGGCCGAGCCCAGCTCGTCGGGCAAGCTCGGCATCGAGTACACGCGCCGCTGGTGGGAACTCGAGGACCGGATCTACGGCGGTGCCAGCAACACCGACAAGGACATCTCCCAGATCATGTTCCCCTACGACCACTACAACTCGGACCGCGGCGTGGTCGTCGGCTACTACTCCTCGGGCAAGAGGCACCTCGGTTTCGAATCGCTCACGCACAAGCAGAGATTGGCCAAGGCGATCGCGGAGGGGGCAGAGATCCACGGCGACAAGTACACCCGCGACATTGCCTCGTCGTTCTCGGGCAGCTGGCGCCGCACCCGGTACTCGGAGTCGGCCTGGGCATCGTGGCAGGGTGCCGGGGGTTCCCACGGGGGAGAGGCAACCCCCGAATACACCCTGCTGCTCGACCCGGTGCAGAACGTCTACTTCGCCGGCGACCACCTGTCCAACGCGATCGCCTGGCAACACGGTGCGTTCACCTCCGCACGCGCCGTGGTCACGTCGCTGCACGAGCGTGTCGCCGCATCCTGACATCCCCATCCCGGACAAGGAGAGATCCATGAACAAGCGTGCCGCCCGAACCGTTCTCGCGGCCCTGGTCCTGCCCGTCGTCGGCGCCTCGACCGTGGCGTGCTCGTCCACGGACGCGGAGGCCGGCTCGGCACCGCCCGTGCTCGTGCAGTCGGTGCTGCCGGTCGGGGAGGCCAACCCGATGATCGCCGAGGGCGTGGGCATCGGCGCCGACGCCGCCGTGTACAAGACCAGCGGAATCGGGCCGTCGGCCGCGAACACCGCCGCGCCGCAGGGGTCCCCGGAGTCCTACATCGACACCGCGACCTTCGCGGGCGGTGTCCTCCCGGCCGGGGTGACGGTCACCGAGGCGCAGGGCATCAATGTGCTCCGCAAGATCCGCGACAATCTCGAGGCTCAGGGGCTCGGTCTGGCGGACGTGACCACGATGCGGGTCTTCCTCGACAACGCCCCGGGGACGGATCGCGCCGACTACGCCGGATGGAACCGGGCGTACCGCCAGTTCTTCGCGAACACCAACCTCGAGACCGGCGACACCGAGCTGGTGCCGATGGGGACCGCCGAGCCCGCCGCGCCGCTCGAACGCAACCCGGCTCGCCCGAGCCGATTCGCGCTGGAGGTGGCGAGTCTGCCGGTGGCCGGGTGGCTCGTCGAAGTGGAGGTCGACGCCGTCTTCCCCGAGGGGAAGGGACCCCGCTGATGGGAGCACTCAGTCCCGCCCACTGGGCGATCATTGCCCTCGTGGTGCTGGTGTTGTTCGGATCCAAGCGGCTGCCCGAGGCCGCACGGGGCCTCGGGCGGTCGATGCGAATCCTGAAGACGGAAGTGGGTGAGTTGCATACGGACACCGGCGACGCGCCACGGGAGCTGTGAACGCGTGGGCCTGCGCCGCGGCGCAGGCCCACGGGCCGCGTCCGCCGGGCGATGGGTCGAAGTTCCCATCCCGGGGCGGGCCGAATGGGCAATCCTTCCGATGCCGGTCACCGTCGGTGCTCCTAACGTCCTCTGCGACGGCAGATTCGGACTCGGTCAGGAGCGGTCATGAGCGCACACGTCGGCGTCGGACCCGGTACGCGGCTGGTTCGGGGACGTGCCGCCGCACTCGCCGGGATCGTCGCGCCCCTCCTCTTCACCGTGGTGGTGCTGGCGCAGCAGGCAGCCCGGCGGGACGAGTACAGCCCGACCGCGGAAACGATCAGTGCGCTCGAAGCCGGCCCGAACGGCTGGATCCAGCAGTTCAACTTCGTCGTGTTCGGACTCCTGCTGCTGATCTTCACCGTCGCCGTGCACCGGGGACCGGCGGCCGACCGGACGGGCGCCCTCGGCCCGGTGCTGATCGGTCTCGCCGGCGTCGGCGCACTGCTCGCGGCGGTGTTCCCGCTGCGGGAGGACGCAGCGGGGGTCACCTACGACCCGGGCTACCACTTCGTCTCGGGCTTCACGTTCTTCTCGTGCATCGCGCTCGGCCTGGTCGTGACGTCGCGCCGTCTCGCACGCGACGGGCGGTTCCCGGCGCTGTCGCGCTACGTGCTCGGTGCGGGACTCGTCGCCGCGGCCGGCGTGCCGCTCATGGTCGTGCTGGTGCTGCCCGACGACGCGCCCCTGCACGATGTCGCGGGTCTCGTGCAGCGGGGCATTCTCTGGTTGGTCGTCTTCCCCGCGCTCGTCGCGCTGGGCCTTCGCCTGCGCGCCGGGGGTGCGCCCACCGGGCAGGCCGGCGCCCGCTGAGCGAGGCGGGCGCCTCCGCGCTGTTAGAGGCGGGCGCCTCCGTGCCGATCGAGGCGGCGCCTCCGTGCTGATAGAGGCGGCGCCTCGGCGAGTCAGTTCCGGTATTCGGGGTTCGCGTCGAGGAACTGCGCGACGTACCAGCACGAGGCCGCGATCTTCAGGCCCTCCGAACGGGTGGCGTCGAGGGCGTGGCGGACCACCTCGGCGGCGAGCCCGTGACCGCGGAACCGGGGCTGGGTGACGGTGTGGTCGAAGTCGCGCACACCGTCCGAGTCGGTGTAGTCGGCGAACGCGGCGAGGGTGTCGCCGGTGTACAACGCGAATCGGGACTGCTCGGCGTGATGTTCGATGCGGTGCTCGTCGTTGGTCACGCCAACGACCCTACCGGCCGTCGCGCCGGCGGGGGGATCCGCCCGCGGCGGCGGTAATGCGCGCGGCGCGGGCCGCGATGTTCCTGTTGTGGACCTGTGTCGAGGGCGGGCCCCGCGTGACGTGAGCGGTGACGTGGTGGTGGTGACGCGATGCAGTCGACAGTGGCGACGGACTCAGGCGGGGACCGGGCCGGCCGGCGGGTGGGCGGCGCGGACGGCGTCGACGAACGCGGACTTGCGGGTCAGGTAGCGGTCCCGGAACTCGTCGAGGTCGTCGGTTCCGTCGCTCGAGACGGCGGTGAGGTATCCGAAGAGGGCGACGGCGGCGGCGAGCACCGGATCGGGAGCGGACAGCCGCATCTCGTTGACGATCGCGTCGAGGTCGACGATGCCGCGGGCGACCGAGCGCAGGTGCAGGTCGTCGGATTGCAGGGCCTCGGTGAGGTCGGCCTCGGCGAGGGCGGAGTGATCCGCCTCGAACAGGTGGTTGTAGACGCTGTCGGCGGCGTGCAGGAAGCGAACCTGCAGCGCGCGATCGGCCGCCCGCAGGGGAGCGGCCACGGCGGCGTTCCGTCGCGGGGGTCGCGCGCCGATCCGGGTGGCGAGGACGCCGAGGAGCACGCCGGCCGTGAGTCCCACCGGTACGGCCCACCAGGGTGCCGCACCGCTCGTGAGCAGGTCGGTCAGTGTCTCCACCGTACGGATCCTAACAGCGGAAGTCACATCAGTCTCACCAGTCACTCTGTTATCGAATCGTTCCGGCTGCGCGATCGGGTGGTTGTCGCAGGTCACTAACGTCAACGGTCGTTCGAAGGAGGTGCCGTATGACCGCATCCGCGCTGACGGACGCGAAACTCGTCCGCGCGTTGTCCGACGAATTCCTTTCGCGGCGAGTCGATTACAACGCGCTGGAGCGCCTTCATCACGGGGACGTGGCGGACTGGGCCGCCGCGGCGAGCAGGTTCGCGGCGCTGTCGGACGAGGAGGAACGGCACCTCGCCCTGCGCTGGCGGGACAATCCCCGGGAACTTCTCGACATCCTGCTCGCGCGGGCCGACGAGGTCACCGCCCGCCGGTGCCGCACGGCCTGGGTCTCCCTCGACCGGTTCGCGCCGTTCGTGCGCGCGAGCAGCGGGCCGTGACCACGGCACCGGCACGGGGCCTCAGGACTCGTCCACGACGATCACCTCGTCATCGCCGAGTGCCCGGAACGGCAGCCGCTCGCGAGTGAGGAAGTCCAGCGTCCGCGCGACGCCCGCGTCGGCGAGGGGCGAGTCCCCGGCGTGCGGGACGATCGCGTAGTCCACCCACCCGAGACCGTCCCAGCGGGCCGGGACCCCGCAGACCGCGTCGACCTCGCCGGGATCGTCGGAGAATTCGAGACCGCGCAGGGACGGCGTCACGAGGCACGCCCCTGCGCTGTATCCAGCGTAGGCCAGCGCACCGGAACGGACCAGGTCCGTGAGGATCTCGTCGCCCCCGCACAGGGCGAGCCGCGCGCGCAGCACGAACGTGTTGCCGCCGCGCACCCACAACGCTCCGAACGGGGACAGCGCCGCCCGCAGGCCGTCGGGGGCGCCGACATGGTCCCGCAGATCCACCTCGGTGGGTTCGTATCCGAGCGCACGCAGCGGCGCCAGCTCGCTCGCCACCGCCGAGTCCCGGGCCCGGGACGGCCATGCGTCGGCCGCGTTCGCGATCACCGCGATCGGGCACGGCCCCCGCGTGACTCCGAGGAGCAACCCGGGATCCGTGCCGAACCGGTACGACGACAGGAACAGCCGCACGAAGCCGCCGATCAGATCGTGAAGGCGAGGTGGTCGACGATCCGCCGGCCCACCGTCGTGTCGCCGCCGAGGGTGATCTCGTCGAGACGGTCGAACGCGTGCGTGCGGCCGCCGGCGAGCCGCACGAACAGCCGCGAATCCATAGCTACGGTGCTCGTCGCCGGACCGGACAGGGCCGGCACCACCGCGGCCCGGCCGTCCACCTCGACGTGGAGGGTGCGGGCCAGCGGGCCGCTCAGCTCGAACGTGATCCGCGCCCCGTCGGGAGCCTTGCCGCGCTTGCCGACGACGTACGCGAGCGCCCCGAAGATCTCCGCGGCTGCGAGCTCGGCCCGGGCGCCGCCCTCGTCGCCGGGCACGCCGAGCGCGTCGCGGAGGTCGAGTTCGTGCATCCAGCAGTCGAAGACGCGGATGCGCATGAAACGGCCGTAGGTGGCCTGCCCCACCGGGGTCATCGCCGGTTCGTCGAAGTCCTTCTGGGTCATGGCCCCGAGTTGCTCCCGCCGGCGCGCGACGATCTCCCGGTACCGCGCGAGCACCTCGTCGCCGGGCGTGCCGCGGAGGGACTCGATCCACCGTTCGTTGAAGGCGCCGATCTCGTTGCGGACGTGGCCGAGGGCGTGCACGTCGATCTCGACGTGCGGCGCCTCGATGCCGGCGAGCATCGACTCGGTCCCGATCAGGTGTGCCGTGATGTCCTTGACCGTCCACCCGGGCAGCGAGGTGGGCGTGTACCAGGTGTCCCCGTGTACGTCGGCGAGCAGTTCGTCGATGACCCCGAACTGCTCGAGCAGCAGCGCGCGGATCGGCTCGACCGGGAACTCCGGCGCGGCGTCCGTGTCCGGCCCGGTGGTGCCGCCGGGCGTGGTGTTTCCGTGTGTCTTTCCGTGTGTCACAGTGCGTCCTCCGCTTCGAGACGGGCCAGGCCGGCGCGGATCGCCGCGCCGGTGGCCTCCGGGTCGTGGGGCCGGCGCCGCAGCAGTCCCGCCGCGAGGCGCAGCTTGTCGCCGCGCCACCGCGGCAGCACGTGCAGATGCGCGTGGAAGACGGTCTGGAAGGCGGACCGGCCGTCGTTGAACACCAGGTTGGCGCCGTCCGCGGCGAAATCCGAGCGTTGCACGCCCCGGGCGATGCGCTGCCCGGCCCGGAACAGCGCGGCGCCGTGCTCGGGATCGAGGTCGTCGAGCCGGGGCGCGTGAACCCGCGGCACCACCAGCGTGTGCCCGCGGGCGATCGGCCGGATGTCGAGGAAGGCCACCACGTCGTCGTCCTCGTACACCCGCACGGCGGGAGCGTCGCCGCGGACTATGGCGCAGAACACACAGGAGCTCACCCGCTCACTGTAGGCGGGGCGTCTGCTCCGCGGCGACCGCTGCGACGAGTTGCGGCAGGCCCACCGCGGCGGTGGTGCGCCACACCTCGTCCACCCGGTCGGACAGGTCGGTCTGCTCGGGGTTGACCTCGACGACGGGGATACCGTGCCGGCGGGCCAGCGAGGGCAGGCCGGCGGCCGGATAGACGATCCCCGACGTGCCGACTACGAACACCACGTCTGCGGTCAGCACGGAGGCGGTGGCCGCCTCCCACGGTCCGGCCGGCAGCGGCTCGCCGAACCACACCACCCCGGGCCGCACGTCGCCGCCGCACGCGCCGCAGGCCGGTGGATCGAGACGGGCGACCGGCTCGGTGGGGGCCTCGGGCAGGTCGGCGGGGGTGCCGCACTCGGCGCACCGCGGCGAGAACAGGCTGCCGTGCAGATGCGAGAGCACGGGGCTGCCGGCCCGCTCGTGCAGGTCGTCGACGTTCTGCGTGACGATCGACAGGTCCACGGTGCGCCCCCAGCGGGCCAGCGCCCGATGCCCGGCGTTCGGCTGCACTCGTCGGACCAGGGCCACGCGCCACTGGTACCAGGCCCACACCGACGCGGGATCGCGGTCCCACGCCTCCGGTGTCGCCAGATCGGCCGGGTCGAAGTGCTCCCACAGGCCGGTCTGCGCGTCGCGGAACGTCGGCACGCCGCTTTCGGCGGACATTCCGGCGCCCGTGAGCACGGCGACCCGTCGTGCGGGCCGGGCCAGATCGAGGATCCGCGCGGGGGGAGTGGGCATCGGGTCAGGGTAGGGGGCCGGGGCCGGACTCGTCCGTACTCTCCTCGTCGTGCCGGAGGACGGCGCCGCACCGTGGGCACGGGGCCTCCGGTTCCTCGAGGAAGAAGCCGCAGTCGGGGCAGACCCGGTGCATCCAGCACACGGGGTCGCCGCCGGCGGCGGGCACGTCGTTCACCGCGCACCCCGCATCCGCTCCGCGAGGACGGCGGCGCCACTGTGCTCGAGGTCCCGGGTGGCGGTGAGCAGGACGACGGACCGGCCGTCGGCCAAGTCGTCGAGGCGCGCCAGGGCTGCACGCGCGTCCGGGCCGTCCAGTTCGGCGAGGTACCGGTCGCGGAACTCGGCGAACTGCGAGGCGTCGTGCGAGTACCACTTGCGCAGCCCGGTCGACGGCGCCAGGTCCTTGGCCCAGTCGTCGTGATGGAACGCGTCCTTGCGCAGCCCCCGCGGCCACAGCCGGTCGACGAACACCCGGAACGCCTCCTCGTCTCCCGGATGGTCGTACACGCGCTCGACGACGACGCTGCGACGTGCCATGGACTCGCCCCTCCTCCCTCACCGCGGATACGGCAGAATTGTGAAGTGAACTACCTCACATTCTGGCATCGTTCGACTGTTCGGACTCGATTCAGACGAAACCCAGCGGTTGCGCCCCTGTCCGGGGCGGGGTACGTCTGACTAGGCTCATCGCCCATCGTGCACGGCCCGAGTCGGCCGCTCGTCGCACATGACCCGCCGCTCATCGCGGTGAGGTGCCGATTCAACGCAGGAGTCGAAAACTTTGGAAACCGAGGATATGGGTACGGGACGTGCGGTGACAGCGCGACCCACCGTCGGCGTCGTTCGGGAAACCAACGACGGCGAGCGGCGGGTCGCGCTGGTGCCGATGATCGTCCCGTCGTTGATCAAGAAGGGGCTCGACGTGGTCGTCGAGTCCGGGGCCGGGCTCGGTGCGCTGATCCCGGACGAGGCCTACGTCGAGGCCGGGGCGCGGATCGGGGATGCGTGGTCGGCGGATGTGGTGCTCAAGGTGGCGCCGCCGTCGGATGCGGAGGTCGCCCGGATGCGGTCGGGGCAGGCGCTGATCGGGTTCCTCGCCCCGCGCAACGCCGAGAACCAGATCGGGGCGCTGGCCGCCGCCGGGGTGCAGGCGTTCGCCGTCGAGTCGATCCCGCGGATCTCCCGGGCGCAGGTGATGGACGCGCTGTCGTCGCAGGCGAACGTCGCCGGGTACAAGTCGGTGCTGGTCGCCGCGACGGAGTCGACGCGGTTCTTCCCGATGCTCACCACCGCCGCGGGCACGGTCAAGCCGGCGACGGTGCTGGTGCTCGGCGTGGGGGTGGCCGGGTTGCAGGCGCTGGCCACGGCCAAGCGCCTGGGCGGGCGCGCCACCGGCTACGACGTGCGTCCGGAGGTCGCCGACCAGGTGCGGTCGGTCGGTGCGCAGTGGCTCGATCTCGGCATCGACGCCGCCGGTGAGGGCGGCTACGCCCGCGAACTCACCGCCGACGAGCGCGCGCAGCAGCAGGCGGCGCTCGAGGAGGCCATCAAGGGCTTCGACGTGGTGATCACCACCGCGCTGGTGCCGGGCCGGCCCGCGCCGCGGCTGGTCACCGCCGCCGCCGTGGAGGGCATGAAGCCCGGCTCGGTGGTGGTGGATCTGGCCGGCGAGACCGGCGGCAACTGCGAGCTGACCGAACCCGGACGCACGGTGGTCAAGCACGGCGTGACCATCTGCTCGCCGCTGAATCTGCCCGCGACCATGCCCGAGCACGCCTCGCAGCTGTATTCGAAGAACGTCGTGGCCCTGCTCGAGCTGATGCTCGACGAGTCCGGTGCCCTGGCGCCGGACTTCTCGGACGAGATCCTCGACGGCGCGTGCGTGACCCGCTCGAAGGAGAACGTCTAGATGTATACCGAACTGTTGGCGAACATCGCGATCCTGGTCCTGGCCGGGTTCGTGGGCTTCGCCGTGATCTCGAAGGTGCCCAACACCTTGCACACCCCGCTGATGTCGGGCACCAACGCCATCCACGGCATCGTGGTGCTCGGTGCGCTGGTGGTCTTCGGTCACCTGCCGGCCGGCGCGCCGTGGAGCATCAAGGTCATCCTGTTCGTCGCGCTGGTGTTCGGCACGCTGAACGTCGTCGGTGGCTTCGTCGTCACCGACCGCATGCTCGCGATGTTCAAGCCCAAGAAGCGGGTGCCGGTGTCGGCCGCCCCGGCGGAGCAGAAGGGAGCCGACGCGAAATGAGCTACCTCGTCTCCGTCCTGTACATCGTCGCGTTCGCGATGTTCATCTACGGTCTGATGGGCCTGACCGGCCCGAAGACCGCGGTCCGCGGCAACTACATCGCCGCGGTCGGCATGGCCGTGGCGGTGCTCGCCGTGCTGATCGACATCCGCGACACCGACAACTGGAGCTGGATCGTCGCCGGCCTGGTCGTCGGTGTCGTCCTGGGCGTCCCGCCGGCGCTGCGCACGAAGATGACGGCGATGCCGCAGCTGGTGGCGCTGTTCAACGGCGTCGGTGGCGGCACCGTCGCGCTGATCGCGTGGGCGGAGTTCCTCGACTCGGACGGCTTCACCACCCTCGCCGAGGAACCGACGGTGCCCGTGGTGGTCGGCTCGCTGTTCGCCGCGATCGTCGGCTCGGTGTCGTTCTGGGGTTCGCTGGTGGCGTTCGCCAAGCTGCAGGAGCTGCTGAACAAGAACCTCGAGCGCCGCCTCGTCGGCGCGGCCAAGGCCTTCCAGCTGGCGAACATCGTGCTCGCGCTCGCGGCGATCGCGCTCGCCGTGTACATCGGACTCGCGGCCGACCCGGGAGGCGACCCGACCTCGGCGATGTGGATCGTGGCGCTGCTCGTCGTGGCCGGGCTGATGGGCCTGTTCGTGGTGCTGCCGATCGGCGGCGCCGACATGCCGGTGGTCATCTCGCTGCTCAACGCCCTGACCGGCCTGTCGGCCGCGGCGGCCGGCCTGGCGCTGAACAACCAGGCGATGATCGTCGCCGGCATGATCGTCGGTGCGTCGGGTTCGATCCTGACCAACCTGATGGCCAAGGCGATGAACCGGTCCATCCCGGCGATCGTGTTCGGCTCGTTCGGCGGCGACGGCGGTGCCGGTGCGGTGGCGGGCGGGGCCGGCGGCACCGTCAAGGCGACCTCCGCCTCCGATGCCGCGGTCCAGATGGCCTACGCCAACCAGGTCATCGTGGTGCCCGGGTACGGGCTGGCGGTGGCGCAGGCGCAGCACGCGGTCAAGGAGATGGCGGCGCTGCTCGAGGAGAAGGGCGTGGAGGTCAAGTACGCCATCCACCCGGTCGCCGGCCGGATGCCCGGGCACATGAACGTCCTGCTCGCCGAGGCCGAGGTGCCGTACGAGGCGCTCAAGGAGATGGACGACATCAACGGCGAGTTCTCCCGCACCGACGTCACCGTCGTCATCGGCGCCAACGACGTCACCAACCCCGCCGCCCGGCAGGATTCGTCCAGCCCGATCTACGGCATGCCCATCCTCAACGTCGACCAGTCCAAGTCGGTCATCGTGCTCAAACGCTCGATGAGCTCCGGCTACGCCGGCATCGACAACCCGCTGTTCACCGCCGACCACACCTCCATGCTCTTCGGCGACGCGAAGAAGATGGTCTCCGAGGTCACCGAGGAACTCAAGGCGCTGTAGGGAGTTCGACGAACCGGGGCGTCCGCACGGAACACCGTGCGGGCGCCCCGCTCGTGTGCGACCGTCGGAGGTGGCAGGCGGGCTGTGCCCCGGCCCGTGGCACCGACGGAAAGGACGCGTCCCGTGACCGAGCACTCAGGGACCGAGCACCCAGGGACCGAGAGGACGTACAGGGTCGGCTACTTCGTCGGCAGCCTGTCGTCCACCTCGATCAACCGTATCCTCGCGAAGGCGTTGATCCGGCTCGCCCCGCACGACCTCGAATTCGTCGAGATCGCCATCCGGGCCCTGCCGCTCTACAGCCCCGACTACGACGCGAACTACCCGCCGGAGGGGGCCGCGCTCAAGGACGCGATCGCCGCTGTGGATGCGGTGCTGTTCGTCTCACCCGAGTACAACCGGTCGATTCCCGGGGCGCTGAAGAACGCCATCGACTGGGCGTCGCGCCCGTGGGGGCAGAACTCGTTCGATCACATCCCGGCCGCCGTGATCGGCGCCTCCATCGGCGCGATCGGCACCGCCGTGGGCCAGCAGAGCCTGCGCGCCGTGCTGAGCTTCTGCAACGCGCGGCAGATGACGTCGCCCGAGGCGTACATCCATTACACGCCCGAGGTCTTCGGGGACGACGGCACCGTCCACAACTCGGGCACCGAGGACTTCCTCCGCAACTACATGCGCGAGTTCCGCGACCACGTCGTGCGGGTCCTGACCGTCCTCCCGCGCTAGCGGCCGTCCACGCGCGCGAGCGTGCGACGGGTCCGCTCACCGACGGAGCCGGCGAGGGCTGCGGCGGCGAGCACACATGCCAACGGCACCGTCATCGCCGCGGTGAGCGACGTCGCCTCCGAGAGCCAGCCGATGGTGGCGGGCCCCGCCAGGAACCCGATGTATCCCATGCCGACGACACGGGACATGTTGCGGCCCGGGGCGCCGGCGTCGATGTTCCCGGCTGCGCTGAAGATCTGCGGCACGGCGCCGGACAGGCCCAGCCCGAACAGCGCCCATCCGGCGAGCGTCGTGGGCAGCCACGGGGAGGCGACGACCGTGCCCATCCCGGCCCCCGCCAGCAGCGTGCCGTACCGGACCACGGCCACGGCGCCGATGCGGGCGCTGACGCGGTCCGCCACGAAGCGGCCGAGCGTCATCGTCGTGGAGAACGCGCCGAAGGCCAGCGCCGCGACCGCATCCGGGCTGCCCAGGTGTTCCTTGACCTGCAGGGCGCTCCAGTCGTTGGCGACGCCCTCGCTGAGCATCAGCATGAACGCGAGCCCGCCGAGCAGCAGCACCCGGCGGGAGTATCCGCCGCGCGGGCCGGCCTCGCGCGGGTGCTCGACCCAGGGCACCCGCACGAGGTGCGGCGCCGAGACCGCGACGACGAGCGCGCCGACGAGGCCGGCGCCGCCGAGGGCGACGGCCGGGGCGAGCCCCGTCGCCAGGGCGGCCGCCCCGACCAGCGACCCGGCGACCCCGCCGACCGAGAACAGGCCGTGGAACGCGGCCATGATCGGCCGCCGGTAGCGTTGCTCGACCGCCACGGCCTGCGAGTTCATCGACACGTCCAGGGCGCCGTTCGCGAACCCGAACACCGCGAGCGCCACGCCCAGCTGCCACGCCGCGCCGGCCAGGCCGGGGCCGAGGGTCGCCACCGCCAGCAGGACCGCCGCGGCGACGGTGGTGCGGTCGCTGCCGAACCGGTCGGCGAGCGGACCGGTGGCCTGCATTCCGGCGATCGCCCCGGCCGCGAGGACCAGCAGCAGGGAACCCAGCGTGGCGTGGTCGATGCCGACGCGCTCCTCGATCGCGGGGATGTGCACCACCCACATCGCGAGCAGGAACCCGTTGACGCCGAAGGTGGCGAACACGGCCGCGCGGGCGCGGCGAAGATCCTGAGCGGTCACGTGTCCCGACGCTACCGCCCGTCAGATACCGGCGAGCAGTTCCGGCACCGGGTCGGTGAGGATCGCCCCGATCTCGGCCAGCGCCCGCGCTGCCTGCTCGCCGTCGACGAGACGATGGTCGAACGACAGCGACAGCGTCGTCACCTGCCGGACGGCGAGTTCGCCGTCGACCACCCACGGTCGCGGGGTGACGGCACCGAGCGCGAGGATCGCCGTCTCCCCGGGATTGAGGATGGGGGTGCCGGTGTCGACGCCGAACACGCCGATGTTGGTGATCGAGACCGTGCCGCCGGTCAGGTCGGCCGGGGTGGCCCGGCCGGAGCGGGCGGTCTCCGCGGCGTGGGCGATGGCGCCGGCGAGGTCCGGCAGCGACATGCGGTCGGCGTCGCGGATCACCGGCACCATCAGGCCCGAGTCGGTGGCGGTCGCGATGCCCAGGTTGACGTAGTGGCGGGTGACGATCTCCCGGTGCTCCTCGTCCCAGGCCGCGTTGAGGACGGGCTGGTGCTCGAGCGTCCGCAGCAGCGCCTTGGCCACCACGGTGAGCAGCGTCGGGTGACGGCCCTCGAAGGCGGCCGCGCCGCGCAACCGGGCGACGAGGTCGACCGTGGCGGTGACGTCGCAGGTGAGGAACACGGTCACGTGCGGGGCGGTGAAGGCGCTGCGCGCCACCGCGGCGGCGGTACGTCTGCGGATCCCGTGGATCGGGGTCCGGGTCTCGCGATCCGATCCTGTTGCCGCCGTAGCGGATCCGCGTTCCTCCGCGGCGCGTCGGACGTCCGGGACGGTGATCGCCCCGCCCGTGCCGGTTCCCGTCACCTCGGTGAGATCCACGCCGAGGAGCCGGGCCTCGCGGCGCGCCGACGGTTTCGCATCGGGGCGGTGCCGCTCCCCGGGCGGTGGGG
>NZ_PCZU01000157.1:2815-19464 GCF_002887785.1 Rhodococcus sp. ENV425 | reverse complement strand
CGGCGAGCTCATCACCGTCGTGGGCCTGGCCCAGTTCGTCGTCGAACCCCTCGGGACGCTCGCCGCCCTGCCGTCGTCGTGGGCCGCGTCCCGCGCCTCCGCCGACCGGCTGTCGCTGGTGCTGCACGCGCCGCCGCTGCTGCCGGCCGGAACCGGGACACCGTCGGACGGCCGCCTCGTGTTGCGCGGACTCGGCTACCGGTCGCTGCGCGGGATGGACCTGACCGTCGCGCCGGGGGAACTGCTCGGTGTCCTCGCCCACCGGCCGCAGGACGCGGAGGCCCTCGCCGACGTGCTGTCCGGGCAGGTGCCGCCGGAGGACGTCCGCGGCGAGCTGACCGTCGGGGGAGTCCCGCTCGGCGCGCTCGACCCCGTCGCCGCACGCCGGACCGTCCTCGCCGAACCGCACCACAGCGACCTGTTCGCCGGCACGCTCGCCGGCAACATCACCGCGGGCATGTGCGACCCGTCCGGGGGCATACCCCCGGAGGTGCTCCGCGCCTCCGCCGCCGGGCAGGTCGCCGACACCCACCCCGACGGTCTCGACCAGCGGATCGTCGACCGCGGCAGCAGCCTGTCCGGCGGGCAGCGACAGCGGGTGGCGCTGGCGCGGGCGCTGGCGCGGCGCGCCCCGGTACTGGTGCTGCACGAGCCGACCACCGCCGTCGACGCCGTCACCGAGCAGGCCGTCGCGGAGGGGATCGCGCGCGTCCGGCACGACGGGGGCGAGCACACGACCGTCGTCATCACCTCGAGCCCGGCGCTGCTCGCCGTCGCCGACCGCGTGGTCGTGGTCGACGACGGCAGGATTGTCGCCGCCGGCACCCACGCCGAACTGGCCGCCACACACCCCACCTACCGGGCGGCGGTGCTGCGATGACGGCGTACGAGTCCGAGCTGTTGCCGATCGCCTCCGCCGGACGGTCGTGGCGCTGGCTGGGGGCGCAGCTGCGCGCCGCGCCGGGCCGGGTCGCGCTCACCGTGGCGGTGTCCGTCGGGGCCGCGGTGGCCTCCGTGGTGCCGGTGCGCGTCCTCGGCATCCTCGTCGACCGGGTGCGCGAACAGGCGCCGATGGCCACGCTCGGGTGGGTCGTCGCGCTGATCGCAGCCGCGGCGGTCGTCGGCGGGGTGCTCGACGGCGCCGGCCTGCACCTCGTTGCGCGACTGGGCGAGACGGTGCTGGCCCGGCTGCGCGAGACGGTCCTGGCGCGGGTGCTGCGCCTGCCCACCGAGACCGTCGAACGTGCCGGGCACGGCGACGTCCTCTCCCGTGTCGGCGACGACGTCGCGGTGCTGGCAAAGGCGCTGGTCTCGGTGGTGCCGCAGCTGGTGGCGGCGCTGATGCTGGTGGTGGTCAGCGTCGCGGCCATGGTCGGGATCGACTGGCGGCTCGGGCTCGCCGGGCTCGTCGCGCTGCCGCTGTATGCGCTCGCCCTGCGCTGGTACCTGCCCCGGTCGGCGCCGCTGTACGCCGCGGAGCGGGTGGCGATGGGAGAACGGTCGCAGGCACTCGTCAGCAGCATGCACGGTGTGCGCACCGTCCGCGCCTACGGGCTCGACCCGGCCCACCTGTCCGGCATCGACGCCGCGTCGGGCCGCGCCCGCGACCTCACCGTCGGCGTGTTCGGCCTGTTCACCCGGTTCGCGGGCCGCGCCAACCGGGCCGAATTCGTCGGTCTCTCGGCGCTTCTCGTCGCCGGGTTCGTGCTGGTGCGGGCGGATGCGGTGACCGTCGGCGAGGCCACCGCGGCGGCACTGCTGTTCCACCGCCTGTTCTCGCCGCTCGGGCTCCTGCTCTTCACCTTCGACGACGTCCAGTCCGCGGGTGCCAGCCTGGCCCGCCTCGTGGGCGTCGCCGAGCTCCCGGCGCAGCCGCCGGAGCGCGACGCTCCGCGCGACGTCCGACGCGACGGTCCGCCGGCGCTGGAACTGGCCGGGGTGCGGCACCGGTACCTGCACGGGCCGGAGGTCCTGCACGGCGTGGACCTGAAGGTCGGGCCGGGGGAGACGGTGGCCCTGGTCGGGTCGACCGGCGCCGGGAAGTCGACGGTCGCCGCGGCCGCGGCCGGCGTCGTCACGCCCGCCTCGGGGGAGGTCCGTATCGACGGCCGGTCGCTCGGCGAACTCGGACCGCGGCTGCGTCGCAGCGTCGTGATCGTCAGCCAGGAGGTGCACGTGTTCGCCGGGCCATTGCTCGACGACGTGCGGCTGGCCAGGCCCGGCGCCACCGCGGACGAGGTGGAAGCGGCACTCGACGCGGTCGGGGCCGGCGAGTGGGTCCGCGCGCTCGGCGACGGCCTGCACACGGTCGTCGGCGAGGGCGGACATCCCCTGACCGCGGCCCAGGCCCAGCAGCTCGCGCTGGCGCGGGTGCTGATCGCCGATCCACCGGTGGTGGTGCTCGACGAGGCGACCGCGGAGGCCGGCAGCGCGGGCGCACGGGCCCTCGAAGCGGCCGCGGCCGTCGTGACGCGGGGACGCACCGCCCTGGTCGTGGCGCATCGGCTGACGCAGGCCGCGGCGGCGGACCGGGTCGTCGTGCTCGAGGCGGGCCGGGTCGTCGAGGAGGGACCGCACGCGGCGCTCGTCGCCGCCGGGGGCCGCTATGCGCGGCTGTGGCGGGCCTGGCAGGCCGGCGGCTGAGATGTGCTGCCAGGGCCGCGACCTGCGGTGCAGGGTAGTGTGGATCGGTCCGTTGTGCCCGTGCGGCCGTACGGCCGCACCCGTGCCACCCACCTCAGGAAGGTTTTCATGCCCATCGCGACAATCAACGGCATCCCGCTGAACTACCAGGTCAAGGGGACCGGCGACCTCGTCGTGCTGATCATGGGGACGGGCAGCCCCGGCCGGGTCTGGGACCTGCACCAGGTCCCCGCGCTGGTCCAGGCCGGCTACCGCGTCGCCACCTTCGACAACCGCGGCATCGCGCCGTCGGGGGAGAGCCTCGGCGGCATGACCATCGACGACCTGGTGGCCGACACCGCCGGACTGATCGAGCTGCTCGGCGGTCCCGCGTACGTGGTGGGCACCTCGATGGGCGCGCGTGTCGCGCAGGAGCTGACGCTGGCGCGCCCGGACCTGGTGCGCAAGGCGGTGTTCCTGGCCGGGCACGCGCGCATGGACCAGTTCCAGCTCACCCTGACCGAGGGCGAGCGGCAGCTGTACGACAGCCGTGTCGAGCTGCCCCCGAAGTACCGGGCGGCGGTCACGGCCGTGATGAACCTGTCGCCGGCGTCGCTGGCCGACCCGCACACCGCGCGGGACTGGCTCGACGTGTTCGAGTTCACCGGCGGCAAGACGTCGCCGGGCGTGCGGGCGCAGCTGGGAATGGACCGCGAGTTCGACCGTCGCGCGGCCTACCGGGCGGTGCGGGTGCCGTGCCTGGCCGTCGGTTTCGCCGACGACCGGATGATCCCGGCGTACCTGTCGCGGGAGGTCGCCGACGCGATCCCCGGCGCGAGCTACCAGGAGATCCCGGACGCCGGGCACTACGGCTACCTCGAGCAGCCGGAGGCCGTGAACAAGGTGCTGCTGGAGTTCCTGGCGAGCTGAACCTCGCCGAGACCGAGACCGAGACCGAGACCGGGATCGCGGCCCGCGGCGTACCGGGTTTCACTCGCCGCCACGGCATTCCGCCGCACGACCGAGGTGCTTCGTGGGCGATGGCGGACTCGTGAACCGGTGACACGGGTTCGGTGTCACCGGTTCACGGGTGAAAGAGGTGATCGTGTCACCTCGGTTCCGGCGGGACGGCTGCCGGGAGGGCGGGGTGCCGGGCTCGGCGTTCCGCTTCGGTGGTGCCGCCCCAGACGCCGTACCTCTGCCGGCTGTCGAGTGCATAAGCACGGCACGGGATTCGGACCGGGCAGGTGTGGCAGATCTGTTTCGCGGTGCGTTCCCGTCGTAGGCGGGCACCGCGTGGCTCGTCGTCCGGGCCGAAGAACACGGACGGCTCGACGAACCGGCAGTCGGCGCGGGCGGTCCAGTCCTCCCGCTCGTCGCGGGACGGCACGGCGAGTTCCGCGGAGGCGCGGGCGGGCGGTGTGCTCATGGTCGTCGGTGGGTGCGAGTCGACACCGCACTGTCGTGTGAGTGCACGGTCTCCCTGCCGCGTGCGCGGTGAGGAGGTGCGGGGCCGTGTCTGTCGGTAGTTGTGAACCTGTCCGGGCACGGATCCCGGCGGTCAGTGCATGTGGCTGCCGCCGTTGATGTCGACGGTGGTGCCGGTGAGGTATGCGGCGTCCTCGGAGGAGAGGAACGTGATGACCGAGGCCACTTCGCGGGTGCCGGCGGTGCGGCCGAGCGGGATGTCGCGGCAGATGGCCGCTTCCTGCTCGGGGGTGCTGCCCACCCGGATGCCGGTGTCGACCGCTCCGGGGGTGACGGCGTTGACGGTCACTCCGGTGTCTCCGAGTTCGCGGGCGAGGGACTTGGTGAAGCCGAGGACGGCGGCCTTGGCGGAGGAGTAGGGGACCTTGCCGAAGACGCCGCCGCCGCGCTGGGCGGAGACGGACGACATGTTGACGATCCGGCCCCAGCCGTTGTCGATCATCGCCGGCAGGAAGGCGCGGGTCACCAGGTAGGTGCCGGTGGCGTTGACGGCCATGACCTTGTTCCACAGTTCGAGGGTGGTGTCGAGGAACGGCACCGGTGACGTGATGCCCGCGATGTTGGCGAGGGCCCCGACGGGCGGGAGGGTTCCTGCGGCGACTTCGGCGGCGACGGCGTCGTGCGCGCGCTGGACGGAGGCCTCGTCGGCGACGTCGATGTCGTGGCCGAACGCCGGGACGGAGTAGTCGCTGCCGATCTCCGCGGCGACCTTGGCGGACTTTTCACCGTCCAGGTCGAGGACGACGACGGCCCAGCCGTCTTCGGCGTAGCGGCGGGCGGGGGCGATGCCGATGCCGCGCTCGGAGGTGGCGCCGGTGACGACGGCGGTGCGCTGGGTGGAAGACATGGGTTTCTCCTCGATGGCTGTTGATGGCTGGGTCAGGGAATGAGGGGGGAGATGAGGCGGGCCGCCTCCGCGGTGCCGGCGGGGCGCTGCGCGTCGGTGATGTCGCGGGTTTCGAGTTCGAGGCTGAAGTGGCCCGCGTATCCGAAGGCGGTGAGGGCGTCGATGCCGGCGGCGAAATCGGCGGCGCCGTTGCCGATGCCGAGATTGATGTTCCCCGGGACGGCATCGCGCAGGTGCACATGGGTGATGCGATGGCCGAACAGGCCGACGAAGCCGACCGGGTCGCCGCCGGAAGCGACGATGTGGCTGAAGTCCATCACGATCCCGATCTCGGGGGAGAGTCGGGCGGTCAGTTGCGCGGCACGTGCGGTGTCGCAGCACAACCGGTACACGTGCAACGACTCGGTCCACAGGGCCACGCCGAACGTGTGGGCCGTGTCGGCTGCCCACTCCAATTGGGCGGCAACGGCATCGAGGTCCTCGTCCAATGACCGGACCGGGGTGTGGTCGAGGGCTCCGCACGGCAGGACCAGCGCCCGGGCCCCGACGCCGGCGGTGAGGGTGAGCAGCCGATCGAGGTGACGTCTCCGCTCGTCGCGCTGTGCCGGGGTCAGGGGCAGGTTGAGGTCGCCGATGTCGCCGTTGACGCTGCGCACGCGCAGGCCCGACGCGGCCACCTCCTTGGTCACCTGTTCGACGCCGGCGGTGTCGAGCCCGAAGGGGACGTGGTCGCACACTCCCGGCAGGGCTCCGAGATCGATTTCGGCGAACCCGAGTTCGGCGATGGTGGAGAGCGCGTCGCTCAGCCCGAGGTGACGGAAGCTGATCGACGAGCAGCCGAGCCGGTCGTGGACCACGAGAACTCCTTCGAGGAAGCGGGGTGATGGGGACCACGGTAGAACGATTCACTGTCAACAGTCAACGGTCGAAGATTGACGGTTGACAGGGGCTGGTGGCGGCGGTCACACTCGGTGCACACTGTTGACAGTCGACATCCACTGCCCGATCCCCACCGGTCCTCCCGGTTCGAAGAGGAGATGTTCATGAGCACCGATGCTCTCCGGATGCGTGGTCCCGTCCACGGCACGAAAGACGCGAAACGCGTCGCGATCGGCTCCTCGGTAGGGGCGGTCATCGAGACCTACGACTTCATCGGCTTCGGCACCGCCGCTGCCCTGTACTTCGGTACCGCCTTCTTTCCCAGCGGCGATCCGGTCATCGGTACCCTCGCCGCCTTCGCCACCCTCGGTGTCGGATTCGCGGCCAGGCCCCTCGGCGGCATCCTCGGCGGACACCTCGGGGACAGGATCGGGCGCAAGCCCGTCCTGGTCGCCTCCCTCATCGTCATGGGCCTGGCCACGTTCGCGATCGGCCTGCTACCGACCTACACCCAGGTCGGACTCGTCGCCCCGGCCCTGCTGGTGACGGTGCGGATCGTCCAGGGTCTGGCCTTCGGCGCCGAGTGGGGCGGGGCGATCCTGATGAGCTACGAACACGCCCCCTGGAAGGCCAAGGGCCGCTACACCGGCATCGTCCAGGCCGGCTTCCCGGTCGGACTGCTGCTGGCGAATCTCGTCTTTCTCTTCAGCGTGCACCTCGACGGTGACTGGGCGTGGCGCGTACCGTTCCTCGCCAGCATCGTCCTGGTTGCCGTGGGCCTGATCATCCGGTCCAAGGTGCCCGAGTCGCCGGTCTTCGAAGACGTCAAGGACAGCGGCGAGATCGCCGCGTCCCCGGTGCTCGAGTCGATCAGGAAGGACTGGCGCGACATCCTGCGCGGCATCGGGCTGCGGGTCGCCGAAACCGCCGGATACGCCGTCTCGATCACCTACATGATCTCCTACCTGCACACCAACGACCTGGCCGGAAAATCCGAAACGCTCCTGGCGCTGTGCGTCGCCTCCGCGATCGGCATCGTCGCCACCTTCGCCTGGGCCGCCCTGACGGACCGCATCGGGCGGCGCCCGGTGTACCTGGGCGTGTGCGCCTTCGCCGCCCTGTTCGGCGTGCCGATGTTCCTGCTGGTCAACACCGGCCTGTTCGTCCTGATCGTCGCCACGATCGTCATCGCCTACGCGGTGTGCCAGAACGCCCTCGCCGGCGCCCAGGGTGCCTGGTTCCCCGAACTGTTCCAGGCGGCGCGGCGCGCGTCGGGCGCCTCCCTGGCCTACCAGATCTCGGCCATGGTCTCCGGCTTCACCCCGTTCGTCACCACCCTGCTCTACGTCTCTCTCGGCTGGGTCGGCCCGGCCCTGCTGTTCAGTGCCTTCGGGCTGATCGGCTTGATCACCGCCCTGCTCACCCGGGAGACCTGGGGTGCGGCCGAACGTCGCCTCGCCGACGAGGCCACCCGCTCAGAAGAACACGCCTCCGGCCCCGGCGGCGCAACGCTGCGCCACCGGTCCGGGACGGCATCGAGCACCAAGGAAAAGGAACTGCTGTGACCACCACTGCGCACGCCGGCGCCGTCCATCGCGACCGCCGCCTCGCCGCCGTCGACGAGTTCGCCTACCGTCTCAGGCACAATGTGCTCGACATGGGCCAGGAACAGGGCCAGGGCTACGTCGGACAGGCCCTCGGCGCGGCCGACATCCTGGCCACCGTCTACGCGGAGCACCTCCGGTTCCGTGCCGACGACCCGGACTGGGCCGGCCGCGACCGGTTCCTGCTCTCGACCGGCCACTACGCCATCGGCCTGTACGCAGCGCTCGCCGAGGCCGGGATCGTTCCCCGCGACGAACTGCTGACGTACGGCTCGGACGATTCCCGCCTCCCGATGTCGGGTATGTCGACCTACACCCCCGGCATGGAGATCTCCGGAGGCTCGCTCGGGCACGGTCTCCCCATCGCCGTGGGAATGGCCCTGGGTCTGCGCCACCAGGACTCGCAGGCACGGGTGTTCAACTTCCTGTCCGACGGTGAGCTCGACGAAGGTTCGACCTGGGAAGCGGCGATGAGCGCGCACCACCACCAGCTCGGCAACCTGATCGCGATGGTCGACATCAACGCCCTGCAGGCCGACGGCCCGACCGCCGGGGTACTGAGCACCGAACCCGTGCACGACAAGTGGACCGCCTGCGGCTGGCGCACCTACCGCGTCGACGGCAACGACACCGGCGCCCTGCTCGGCGCCTTCGACGAGGCCGCGGCCGGTGCCGCCGTGCGCGGCGCGCCGGCGGTCGTCCTGTGCGACACGCGAGTCGGCAAGGGCGTGCCGTTGCTGGAGACCAGGGAGAAGGCCCACTTCATGCGCATCGACGAGCACGAATGGCAGATCTGCCGCGACCAGTTGACCGCCGGATACGACCTCGAGGATGCTCGATGACCACCACCGCCCCCAAGCTCAAGACGTCGGCGATGATCGCCTCCTTCGTCGACCCCGGCCAGAAGACGACCGCCGCGCCGTTCGGCCACGCACTGGTCGCGGCGGCACGGGAGAACGACAAGATCGTCGGACTGTCCGCGGATCTGGCCAAGTACACCGACATGCACATCTTCGCCGAGGCGTTCCCGGACCGCTTCTTCCAGATGGGCATGGCCGAGCAGCTGCTGCTCGGCGCCGCCGCCGGCATGGCCGAAACCGGACTGGTGCCGTTCGCCTCGACCTACTCGGTGTTCGCCGCCCGTCGCGCCTACGACTTCCTGTGCCTGGACATCGCCGAACCGAACCTCAACGTCAACATCGTCGGCGGCCTGCCCGGCCTGACCACCGGCTACGGCCCGAGCCACCAGGCCACCGAGGACATCGCCATCTTCCGGGGCATGCCCAACCTGACGATCGTCGACCCGTGCGACTCGGTCGACATCGAGCAGGCGGTACCACAACTGGCCGCCTGCGAGGGGCCGACCTATCTGCGATTGCTGCGCGGCAAGGTCGCCACCGTCCTCGACGAGTACGACTACACCTTCGAGCTCGGCAAGGCCAAGGTGCTGCGCGACGGCAACGACGTGGTCTTCGTCGCCAGCGGCCTGATGACCATGCGGGCACTGCAGGCGGCGCAGGAGCTGTCCCGGCACAACGTCGATGTCGCCGTGGTCCACACCCCGACGATCAAACCGTTCGACGCCGCCACCGTGCTCGCCGAGATCGACACGGACCGCCTCGTGGTCACCCTCGAGAATCACACGGTCGTCGGAGGGCTGTTCGAAACGGTGGCCGCTGCCGCCGCCGGGGCGGGCCTGGGCCGGAAGATCACCCCGATCGCGCTGCCCGACCGCTTCCTCGACGCCGGTGCCCTGCCGACGCTGCACGATCGTTACGGCCTGAGCACCGACCGCATCGTCGCCCGCGTCCTGGACGAGCTGAGCTGAGCTGACGCAGTGTGGACGGGCCCGCGCCGCCGCCGGCGCGGGCCCGTATCATTGTCGACAGACTGCTGTCGACAGTCGCCCGCTGACACCGCCTGGAGGCATCAATGGCCGCACACCCTGCCGCGCTGCTCGGACTGGAGAAGACCAGTTTGCGCCAGCAGGCCGTCGCGGCTCTGCGCAGCGCGATCACCAGCGGCGCCCTCGCCCCCAGCAGCCCGCTCGTCGAAACCGAGCTGTCCGAGATGCTGCAGATCAGCCGCGGCACCTTGCGCGAGGCCATGCGCCAGCTCCAGCAGGAAGGCCTGATCTCCGCCGGCGCCCGGGGCCGGCTCTACGTGCGCCACCTCGACGCCAAGGAGATCCGCGACATCTTCGCCGTCCGCGCGGCCCTCGAAGCCCTCGCGGTCCGGGAGCTCGCCGAGCTTCCCGACCGCTCCACCGTGGTCCCGGCCCTGCGCGCGGCGCTCGACATCATGGCGCGTGCCGAGCACGATCTCGATGCGCGCATCGAGGCGGATCTGAACTTCCACCGCATCCTCTGCCGTCTGACCGGCAACGAGACACTGATGCACTCGTGGCAGTCCCTCGAAGGGTCGATCCGCATGTCCATCATGTTCGCCGGCCTGGAAAAGGCTGTCGGCAACATGGACGTCGGACGGCACAGCGCCATCGTCGACGCCATCGAAACCGGCGACTCCGACGAAGCGGCCGCCGCCGTGCGTTCCCATATGAAATGGGCTGCAGCCAACCTCGTTTCGTAGCCGGTTTCCCTCCGGTGCCGCCGGTCCGGCCGTCGTGGCGCTTCTCCGCGCCCGTTCGGGCGGTGGAGTGGTCCCCGCGCTTCGACAGGCCGCCGACGCATCCCCGCGACGAGGGGCGCGCCGGCGGCCTGTCCTGTGCGCGCGGGTGATGAATATGGGCATATGTCTTGACATATACCGGGGCTATGTGTGAGGGTCGTCACTACGGATTAGCACGTGCTAAACCGCTCGGATTACATCTGCAGACTCTTCCCTCCATCACGGTGTCGTCACGGTCGTAGAAACCGATCTCGGCGAGGCCCCCGAAGAACTCGTCCCAGTCGACGTCGCCGTCGCCGATCTTCAGGTGCTGGTGGACACGGACCGCGTTGCCGGGGGGATTGGTGATGTAGCGAAGGCCGTGCGAGGCGTGATGGTCCATCGTGTCCGCGACGTGCACCAGGCGGAGCATGTCGCCGGCGGTCCGCATGATCTCCAGCATGTTGCCGCCCATGTGATAGGTGTGGCAGGCGACGTACACCAGTCCGAAGTTCTTCGAATTGATACCGCGGATCATCCGGATGGCGGCCAGTCCGTCCTCCACGAAGTCGTCCGGGTGCGGGTCGATCCGGACGTCGATGCCCTCGCGTTCGATGATCGGGACGAGTTCCTCCATCGACCGGTAGAACGCCCGCTCGGACTCCTCGGCCTTCTCCGGCCGGCCCGAGAATTCGGTGTTCATCACGTTCACACCCAGGTCGACCGTGATCTGGATGGCGCGCTTCCAGTACCGCACCGCGGCTTCACGCGCATCCTCGTCCGGACCGGACCAGCGCAGCACGGGGAGCACGGAGGCGATGCCGACGCCCGCGTCGGCGCACGCCTTGCGGAACTTGGCCACCAGCGCGTCGTCCGCCTTCGGATGGTTGAAGAACGGGATCATGTCCACGTGCGGGGTCAGTTGCAGGTATTCGTAGCCGAGTTCGGCGACGACCCCGGGCAGCTCGAGCAGCGAGTGGGAGTGGTGGAACGGGGTGGGATCCAGTGCGATCTTCACGGCGGTCACGCTCCCGGGACGGACGCGCGGTCCACCATGTCCACGGCGACCCGCTCACCGGTCTCGAGCGAACGGACGCCGGCCTCGCACACCGCCGCGGCGGCGTAGCCGTCCCAGGCGCCGGGACCGTCGACGTAGCTGCCGGTCTCGGCGCCCGACCGTACCGCGTGCACCCAGCGCTGGATCTCGGCGTCGTAGGCGGCACCGAAACGCACCCGGAAGTCCGGCGTGATGGTGCCGCCCCAGACGCCGGGGCGGGTCTTGCGGACCAGTCCCACGTCCAGGCCGATCATCGCGGAGCCGAGCTCGCCGACGACCTCGGTGCGCACCTCGTACGCCAGGCCGGTGGTGACGAACGCCTCGACGTCGACGTGGCGGCCGGTCTCGGTGGTGAAGATGGCGATCTGCGGATCCTGCAGATCGGAGCCGGAGAGCGTGTTGGCCGTCGGCCTGATGATCTGCACGGAGGTGATCTCCTCGGCGAACAGGAACCGGGTGACGTCGACCTCGTGCACGATCGAATCCTTGACGATCATCGCGCTGTCGAAGTACGGCGGGACCGCAGGGTTGCGGTGCGCGCAGTGCATCACGAGCGGCTGCCCCAGCTCGCCCGCGACGAGGGCGGCCTTGAGCTGTTCGTACTCCGCGTCGAACCGGCGCATGAACCCGACCTGGATCAGCTTCCTGCCGAGCTGGGCCTCGCGCTTGACGATCTTGAGGGACGTCGCGGCGTCGGTGGTCAGGGGCTTCTCGCACATGACGGGCTTGCCGGCGTCGAGGCAGGCGAGCAGCTGCTTCTCGTGCGTGGGTCCCGGGGTGGCGAGCACGACGGCATCCACGTCGTCGGCGGCGATCGCGTCGAGCGGATCGGCGACGACGCGGGCGCCGGGCACGGTGGCGGCGACCTGCTCGGCCTTCTCGGTGAGGTAATCGTTGATCACGGTGACGCGCGCGCCGCTGATGCGGTCGGTGATGCGGGCGACGTGGTCGGCGCCCATCATGCCGACGCCGAGCACGGCGATGCGGAGATCGGTGTTGTCGGACATTCTCGGTGGCTCCTGACGTACTCAGACGAAGCGGACGGCTGGAATCCCGCAGGACCCCAGGTACTTTCGGGTACGCTGTGCGATCGGCAGCGGGGCGTCGACCGGGCAGGGGTACATGTCCTGCTCGACGATGGCGAACACGTCGATCCCGAGCTGCTCGACCGCCTCGAGCAGGGGCGGCATGTCCGGGATGCCGCGTGGCGGTTCGGTCATCGCGCCGAGGCGCACGGCTTCGCCGAACGGCAGGTCCTCGGCCTCGACCTTGGCGCGGACCTCGGGATCGACCTGCTTGAGGTGCAGGTAGCCGATCCGGTCGGGGTGCTTGGCGATGATCGCCAGGTTGTCGCCGCCGCAGTAGCTGATGTGACCGGTGTCGAGGCACAGGTTGACGAACTCGGGATCGGTGCCGTCGAGGAACCGGTAGACGTTCTCTTCCGTGTCGACGTGGCTGTCGGCGTGCGGATGGTACTGGGCACGCACGCCGTACTTCTCGAACATGGCCTTGCCGAGCTCGTTCATGCCGCCGGTCTTCTTGCGCCACTGCTCCGGCGTCAGGTTGCGGTCCTCGAGCACCTCGCCGGTCGCGGGATGCCGCCACATCTCCGGGATCACCACGACGTGGGTGCCGCCCACCGCGGCGGTGAGCTTGGCGACGTCCTCGATCTGGGACCACACCGCGCCCCAGGAGTCGTCCTGGTGGAGGTGCTCGAACACCGTGCCGGCAGAGAGCTTCAGGTCGCGGGCCGCGAGCTCGTCGGTGAGCTGCTGCGGCTCGGTGGGCAGATAGCCGTAGGGGCCGAGTTCGATCCACCGGTAGCCGGCCGCCGCCACCTCGTCGAGGAAACGGGTGTAGGGCGTCTGCTGCGGGTCGTCCGGAAACCAGACGCCCCAGGAGTCGGGAGCGGAGCCGACGCGGATGGTGCTCATGTGGTGGGTGTCCTTCTCTCGGTGGGGGTCAGTTGTCGGTGGAGGACGATTCGGGCGCGGGTTCGGACGGGCGCAGGTAGGGACGCTGGACCTTCTTCCACGCCTCGTACACCTCGCGGGCCTGCTGTGTGGACTCGAGCGTCGAGGTCTCCGATACGGGGACGTCCCACCAGGATTCGCTGTCGGGTGCGCTGATGAGCGGGTCCGTCTCCACGTGGACGACGGTGGCGCGGTCGGACGCCTTCGCGGCCTCGAGGGCGTCGGCGAACTCCGCGGCGGTCGTCGCCCGCAGGACGTCCACGCCGAGGCTGGCGGCGTTGGCCGCCAGATCCACCGGCAGCACGCCGCCGTCCAGCCGGCCCCGGTCGCTGCGATAGCGGTACGAGGTGCCGAAGCGCTGCGAGCCGAGCGATTCCGACAGCGAGCCGATGGAGGCGAATCCGTGGTTCTGCACCAGCACCACGATCACCTTCACGCCCTCCTGCACGGCGGTGACGAGTTCGGTGGCCATCATCAGGTAGGAGCCGTCCCCGACCATCACGAAGACGTCCCGGTCGGGGCATGCCATCGCGACGCCGAGTCCGCCGGCGACCTCGTATCCCATGCACGAGTAGCCGTATTCCACGTGGTAGCCCTTGGGATCCCGGGTGCGCCACAGCTTGTGCAGGTCGCCGGGCATCGACCCGGCGGCGCACACCACGACGTCCCGCGGTTCCGAGATGGCGTTGACGAGCCCGATGACCTCGTTCTGGGTGAGGGCTTCGGCACCCGTCGCGACGTTCGTGCCGTGCACGCCGGGGGAGTAGACGGCGTCGACGGTCGCCTCCCAGTCGGCGGCGAGCTGCGCGACGAGGGCGCGGTAGCCGTCGGAGACGGCGTAGCCCGCCAGCGCCTCGTCGAGTGCCTCGATCGTCTCGCGGGCGTCGGCGACCACGCCGACGGCGCCCTGCTTGACCGCATCGAACGACGCCACGTTGATGTTGACGAACCGCACGTCGGGGTCGGTGAACGCGGTGCGGGACGCGGAGGTGAAATCGCTGTAGCGGGTGCCGATCCCGATCACCAGGTCGGCCTCGGCGGCCAGGGCGTTGGCGGCGGTGGTGCCGGTCGAGCCGATCGCTCCCACCGACTGCGGGTGGTCGTAGGGCAGCGAGCCCTTTCCGGCCTGACTCTGCCCGACCGGAATCCCGGTGCGCTCGCAGAACCGCGCCAGCGCGTCCGTCGCGCGGCTGTAGACGACGCCGCCACCGGCGACGATCAACGGCCGGCGCGCCGACCGGATCGCCTCGGCCGCACGGGCCAGCGCTGCGCGCTCGGGCAGCGGGCGGCCCACGTGCCAGGTCCGTTCGGCGAACAGGGACACCGGCCAGTCGAACGCCTCCGCCTGCACGTCCTGCGGGATCGCGACGGTGGCGGTGCCGGTCTCGACCGGGTCGGTGAGGACCCGCATCGCGCCGAGCAGGGCCGCGGGCAGCTGCTCCGGCCGCCAGACCCGGTCGAAGAAGCGCGACACCGGACGGAAGCAGTCGTTGACGGTGACGTCCCCGGAATCGGGACGTTCGAGTTCCTGCAGGACCGGAGCGCTGGCACGGGTGGCGAACGTGTCCGCCGGCAGGAGCAGCACGGGCAGGCGGTTGATCGTCGCGAGGGCGGCACCGGTGACCATGTTGGTCGAGCCCGGTCCGACGGATGCGGTCACGGCCCAGGCCTGGAGGCGGTCCTTCATGCGGGCGTAGGCGACGGCGCTGTGCACCATGGCCTGTTCGTTGCGGCCGAGCACGTACGGCAGGGAGGGCTCGCGCCCGGCGTCGAGGTCCTCGGTCTCGGCCTGCAGCAGAGCCTGGCCGAGGCCGGCGACGTTGCCGTGTCCGAAGATGCCGAAGCAGCCGGCGAAGAACGGGGTGCGCTCGCCGTCGCGTTCGACGTGCTGGGCGGCGAGGAACCGCACGGTCGCCTGCGCCACGGTCAGGCGCACGGTCTGCTCGGTGTCCGGCGTGCGGATTCCGGTGACCGCGCCGTCGCGGTCGGAGTTGATGGGCGCCACTGGTCTACTCTCCTGAGCTCTGGGGCGGGCGGCCGGTGTGGAGCGGCAGTCGGGGATCGATCTCCTGGTGTTCCCAGCTGGTGCGGAGCCAGGTGTGGGCGGGGTCGTCGCAGATGCGCCAGGCCCGTTCGGGGCCGGGTCCGGCCATCACGTTGAGGTAGTACATGTGGTAGCCGGGGGCCGCGATGGACGGGCCGTGGTAGCCGTGCGGGACGAGCACGACGTCGCCGCTGCGGACCTCCTCGAGCACCTCGATCGGCCGCTCGGGCGTGCCGTAGACCCGGTGGAAACCGAATCCTGTTGTGCCCGTCTCGCCTTCGTCGATCTCGAAGTAGTAGATCTCCTCGAGCTCGGACTCGGCGTCGGTGTTCTCGTCGTGCTTGTGGGCGGGGTAGGACGACCAGTTGCCGCCCGGGGTGATGACCTCGCACGCGATGATCGAGTCGGCGTCGAAGACATCCGCGGTGCCGAAGTTGTGCACCTGACGGCTGCAGTTGCCCGCGCCGCGCAGTTCGACGGGAACGTCGGCGGCCGGGACATACCGGAACGGCATCCGGCGGGTGGCGCGGGCACCGCAGAGCGCGAAGCGGCCACCGGCCGCGCTCGCGACCCGGAAGGAGCTGTCGACGCCGACGTAGGCGAAGTCGGTGGGGCCGTCGAAGACGCTCCGGCGGCCGGCGAGCGTCACCGTCTCGTCGGCGCAGCGCACCTCGGCGGAGCCGGACAGCGGTACGACGAGGATCTCGTCGTCGCCGGACCGGTGCTCGACGTGCTCGCCGGGGCCGAGTTCGACGACCCACAGGCTGGATTCGGACCACCCGGCAGTCTCGGGGGTGACGGCCACGGTGAACGGGGCCTCGCCGGTGGAGCGGGCGGGCAGGTAGTACTTGCTGTTCACGGCGCTCACCGCACCAGCGAGACGGCGGTCGCGACGGCGCCGGCGACGTCGTCGTCGTGCGGGTACAGCAGGGTGCGCCCGACGACGAGGCCGCGCACGGACGGCAGGCCCAGCGCCTTCTCCCAGGCGGCGAAGGCGGCGTCGGGATCGCTGGGGTCCCCGCCGAGCAGCAGGGTCGGCAGCGTGGTGGCGTCCATGACCCGCTCCATCTCGTCGACCACGGGCAGTTTCATCCAGGTGTAGGCGGAGGTGGATCCGATGCCCTGCAGGATGTGGATCGACTTGATGACCGCGTCGGGCGACAGGTCGTTGCGGACCTTGCCGTCGACGCGCCGGGAGAGGAACGGCTCGAGCATAGCGATCAGGCCGTGGTCGGCGAGTTCGTCGACGGCCCGGGCACACTCGGTCATCATCGACAGGGTGCCGGGATCGTCGAGCGCCACCCGGCAGAGCATCTTCGCGCCGTTCATGCGGTACCGGGCGGTCGACGCGGCGGTCGCGCCGGTCATCCGGTCGTCGAATTCGAAGGTGGCGCCGACGAGCCCGCCGCGGTTCATCGAGGAGAAGACCACCTTGTCCTCGAGCGCGCCGAGCAGCACGAGGTCGTCGAGGATGTCGGAGGTGGCGAGCACGCCGTCGACGCCCGGGTCCGCCAGCGCGGTGCGGAGC
>NZ_PCZU01000157.1:0-2787 GCF_002887785.1 Rhodococcus sp. ENV425 | reverse complement strand
AGCAGGTCGGTGCGGCTGTTCATGGCGGTGGGCCGGTCGCCGACGGCCAGGGCGCCGCGGGCGGGGTGGTCGGCGGCGACGATCATCAGGCGCCCGTCGCCGCGCGTCGCGGGCCGGGTGGCCCGCGCGGCCCAGGCCCGTTCGATGGCGCCCGGATCCTCGGCGCGCAGCTCGGTGATCTCGCCGTAGGTCCGCTGGGGCGGGGTCGACGGCAGGGTGGAATTCTCAGACATCGACGGCCTCCGTGGCGGTCGCGTCGGCGAGGTGGGCGACCTCGTCCGCGGTGGGCATGGCGGTGGAGCATTCGAGGCGGGAGGCCACGATGGCGCCTGCGGCGTTGGCGTAGCGCAGGGTCTTCTCGAGCGGCCACCCGGCGAGCAGTCCGTTGATCAGCGAGCCGCCGAACGCGTCGCCCGCACCGAGGCCGTTGACGACGTCCACGGGGTTGGGCGCGACGGTCACCGACTGCGAGCGGGTCTTGCCGAGCACGCCTTTCGGGCCCTGCTTGACGATCGCGAGCTCGACGCCGAGGTCGAGCAGGGCGTCGGCCGCGCGGTGCGCATTGGTCTCGCCGACGGCGATCTCGCACTCCTCACGATTGCCGACGGCGACGGTGACGTGCTGCAGTGCCCGCTGGACCTGCTCGGTGGCGACCGCCGGGGAATCCCAGAACATCGGCCGGTAGTCCAGGTCGAGGACCGTGTGCCGGATTCGGCCGCGCGCCTCCCAGGCGGCGAAATGTGCACTGCGGCTGGGTTCTTCGGACAGTCCGGTCACCGTCGCCCAGAACAGCCGCGCGGTGCGGACGGCCTCGAGGTCGAGGTGTTCGGGCTGGATCTGCAGATCGGGAGCCGACGGACGGCGGTAGAAGTAGAGCGGGAAGTCGTCGGGCGGGAAGATCTCACAGAAGGTGACCGGGGTGGGGTAGCGGCCGTCGGTGATCAGGTGCCGGGTCCGGACGCCGAGCCGCTCGAGTTCGGCGCGGACGAACCGGCCGAACGGGTCGGCGCCGATCCCGGAAATCAGGGCGCTGCTGCGCCCGAGCCGGGCCGCGGCAACGGCCACGTTCGCGGCGCTGCCGCCGAGAAACTTGCCGAAGGTCGACACGTCCTCCAGTCCGACGCCGGTCTGGAGCGGGTAGATGTCGACGCCGCTGCGTCCGATGGCGAGCACGTCCAGCGGGCGCTCGGTCTGCGTCTGCGTGGTGGTCAAGGCTGCACTCCCGAAAGATGATGGTGGCAGTCCGCGGGGATCGCGGCGTCCACAGAAACTGTGCGCCATGTCACCGGCGCGTGTCAATGCTTTGTCCTGACATATTGACTTGCAATCAAGCGTATGTCCGTGTTCACATACACTTCAGCTGAATCCGCGGTCCGCCGGGCCGCCTCGCTGGAGATCGGAGTGGTCCGTGAGTGCACAGCTCGCAGTCGAGCTCGACCGTTCGAGCCCGGTACCGCTGTACTTCCAGCTTGCCCAGGCCATCGAAAAGGCAATCCTCGGTGGGGATCTCGCCCCCGGCGACCGGTTCGAGAACGAGCTCGCGCTGGCGCAGCGGCTCAATCTGTCCCGCCCGACCACCCGGCGCGCCATCCAGGAACTCGTCGACAAGGGTCTGCTGGTACGCAAGCGCGGGGTCGGCACGCAGGTCGTCCAGAGTCCCGTCCACCGTCCCGTGGAGCTGACCAGCCTGTTCGACGACCTCGCCCGCGCGGGGCAGACCCCCACCACGAAGCTCCTCGACTATCGGGTGGGCCCTCCGGCCGAGGAGGTCGCGCTCGAACTCAATCTCGGGCCGGACGCGGAGGTGGTGTCGATCCGCCGGCTGCGGTGCACCAACGGGGAACCGCTGGCGATCATGAACAACCACCTCCCGGTCGCGATCGCGCCGGATGCGGACGAACTCGAGGATCACGGCCTCTATCAGTCGCTTCGTGCGCGCGGCGTGCACATCCGGCTGGCCCGCCAGCGCATCGGAGCGCGAGCGGCCACCCGCGAGGAGGCCGGTCTGCTCGACGAGAAGACGGGCGCGCCCCTGCTCACCATGAACCGCACCGCGTACGACGACTCGGGAACCGCCGTGGAGTTCGGTAGTCACTGCTACCGCGCGTCGCGCTACCACTTCGACACCACCGTCGTCGACCGCTGAGAACCCGCGGGCGCCTCTCGTGATGTCGTCGCGGCCGTCGTGGTGAACGCGGCAATCTCGGCGCATCTCCTCACGCTCGCGGCGCCGGCATCGGAGTCGCGGTCGCCGCGCTGACCGTCACCGTGTGCGGGGCGGCGGGGGCTGTGCGGCACCTGCCCGCCGGCGCGGAGTACTCGCTCGCCTCCGTCGTCCTGGCTCTGCTACGGGCACCGACGGTGTTCGAGAGTGCGCGGATGTCCCGCGCGCTCGGTGCCGCGGTGACCGGTTCGGCTCCCGAGCGGGTTCACCGATGACGTTCGGAACCGTTGCCGAACAGTATCTTTCGATTCCTATTCGGGCCTGGAGGCATGCGCACACCGAGGTCGAATCTGACAGCGACAGCGACGGGATCGCCCTCATCCTCGCCAACCCGGACGCGCTGGCCGCCGCCTTATCTCGGAGCGAGGGGACATTCGCACTTCAAGCTCTGTCCCGCATACCCGGTCGACCGCGTCGCGCGCCGGCCGGCGCGCGACAGGGTCCCCGGACACGCGTTCGGGCGGAGGCGATCGTGTCGCCTCCGCCCGAACGTGACGGTCCTCGACGGATCCTCGAGGTCGCGGGTCCTACGTCTTGGGGACGCGGACGATGAGGGCGTCGCC
>NZ_PCZU01000156.1:76418-88695 GCF_002887785.1 Rhodococcus sp. ENV425 | reverse complement strand
TGGATCTGCTTGGTCTCGAAGCTCCAGCCGTCTTCGCGCCGGGTGTTCTCGCTGTCGGTCATGATGTCCTTCTGGCCGTGGTCGGGAGGTCGGGGCGGCTAGGGGCGACAGCTCATGATCACAACCCTCATGACGAATACCTCCATCGGACCGGCTTGTCGTGCGGCGTGGCGCCGGACGACCGGGTCATCACCCGGAGCACCCCACCCTGGCCGGAGGGTTGCCGACCAGCAAGCCGGGGCTTCACGCTGGTACTCATGACCTGGCGCGAGTCTAGCGGCTCGAACGGATGCTTCGGTAGGCGACCCATACCTCCCGGCGGGAGGCGCCTGAGCAGGCGAAAGTTACCCGCCGGTAGCCCGGGGCCCGCTTGGCGGACCGGGTCGATAGCAGTACGCTCGTCTTGTTTGGATCGTGTTCCGCACGTGTGAGCACGCCATAAATGGTTCATTGAGCCGACCACGATCGCACCCACAAAGTGCGATCGACTTGGGACCAGGGACACTTCCTAGGAGGACGCGAAGCGCACATGTCCAAGATCAAGGTTGAAGGAACGGTCGTCGAACTCGACGGCGACGAGATGACCCGCATCATCTGGCAGTTCATCAAAGACAAGCTGATCCATCCCTACCTGGATGTGAATCTCGAGTACTACGACCTCGGCATCGAGCACCGCGATGCAACCGACGACCAGGTCACCGTCGACGCAGCCAACGCCATCAAGAAGCACGGCGTCGGCGTCAAGTGCGCCACCATCACTCCCGACGAGGCCCGGGTCGAGGAGTTCGGCCTGAAGAAGATGTGGCGCTCGCCCAACGGCACAATCCGTAACATCCTGGGCGGCACCATCTTCCGTGCCCCGATCATCATCTCCAACGTGCCCCGCCTGGTGCCCGGCTGGACCAAGCCGGTCATCGTCGGCCGTCACGCCTTCGGTGACCAGTACCGCGCCACCGACTTCAAGGTCGACCGCCCGGGCACCGTCACCATCACCTTCACGCCGGAGGACGGCAGCGAGCCGATCCAGCACGAGGTGTGCCATATCCCCGAGGACGGCGGCGTCGTCATGGGGATGTACAACTACAAGAAGTCCATCCAGGACTTCGCGCGGGCCTCGCTGTCCTACGGTCTGCAGCAGAACTACCCGGTCTACCTCTCCACCAAGAACACGATCCTCAAGGCCTACGACGGCATGTTCAAGGACGAGTTCCAGCGGATCTTCGAGGAAGAGTTCAAGGCCGAGTTCGATGCCGCGGGCCTGACCTACGAGCACCGCCTCATCGACGACATGGTCGCCTCCTCGCTCAAGTGGGAGGGTGGCTACGTCTGGGCCTGCAAGAACTACGACGGCGACGTCCAGTCCGACACCGTCGCGCAGGGCTACGGCTCGCTGGGCCTGATGACGTCCGTGCTCATGACCCCGGACGGCAGGACCGTCGAGGCCGAGGCCGCGCACGGAACCGTCACCCGGCACTTCCGGCAGCATCAGGCGGGCAAGCCGACGTCGACCAACCCGATCGCGTCGATCTTCGCCTGGACCCGTGGCCTCGAGCACCGCGGCAAGCTCGACAACACCCCCGAGGTCATCG
Source organism: Rhodococcus sp. ENV425 (assembly GCF_002887785.1). Classification (NCBI taxonomy): domain Bacteria; kingdom Bacillati; phylum Actinomycetota; class Actinomycetes; order Mycobacteriales; family Nocardiaceae; genus Rhodococcus; species Rhodococcus sp. ENV425. The sequence goes on along the minus strand of NZ_PCZU01000156.1, from coordinate 87,106 downwards.
ACTTCGCGCAGCAGCTCGAGGACGTCGTCATCAAGACCGTCGAAGCGGGACAGATGACCAAGGACCTCGCCCTGCTCATCGGCCCCGAGCAGGCATGGCTGACCACCGAGGAGTTCCTCGCCGCGCTCGACGAGAACCTCCAGAAGGCCCGCGCCTGACGCACGGACCGCACACGACGGGACGCCCCCCACCGGGGCGTCCCGTCGTCGTTTCGGGTCCGGCCCGTCGGCTACCGTGACCGTCGTGCCTCACGTCATCACCACCGTCAACGTCAACGGCGTCCGTGCCGCCGCCGGCAAGGGCCTGCTCGCGTGGCTGGCCACCGCGCAGGCCGACATCGTGTGCCTGCAGGAGGTGCGCGCCACCGAGCAGCAGTTCCACGCGGCGATCGCGCCCGCCCTCGACGCCGGGTGGTACGTGGTGTCCGCCGAATCGGAGGCCAAGGGCCGTGCCGGGGTCGCGATCCTGTCGCGGCGCCCGGCCGACGCCTCGCGCATCGGGTTCGACGAGGACGAGTTCGCGGCCTCCGGCCGGTACGTCGAGGCCGACTTCGGGGACGTGACCGTCGGCAGCCTGTACCTGCCCACCGGCGAGGCCGGCACCCCGAAGCAGGAGGAGAAGGAGCGGTTCATGGCGTTGTTCGCCACGCACCTGAACCACCGCGCCGCCGAGGCCGGGGCCGCGGCCCGGCACATGGTGGTGTGCGGGGACTGGAACATCGCCCACACCGAACGCGACATCAAGAACTGGAAGGGCAACGTCAAGAAGTCCGGATTCCTGCCGAGCGAGCGCGCGTGGCTCGACACGCTGCTCGCCGACGGCCGCTGGGTCGACGTGGTGCGCGCCCTGCACCCGGACGTCGACGGCCCGTACTCGTGGTGGTCCTACCGGGGCAAGGCGTTCGACACCGACGCCGGCTGGCGGATCGACTACCACCTCGTGACGGCGGAACTGGCCGAGCGGGCGAAGGAGGCCCGCGTCGAGCGTGCCGCCACCTATGCCGAGCGGTGGTCGGACCACGCCCCGGTCACCGTGCAGTTCCGCTGATCCGGGCGGATCCGCCGATCGGAGCCGACCTCCCGCGAGCGGCTCTCCGCGCACGTGAAAGTATCGACAACCATGGCGAGCACTGCAGAACAGAACACCACCGCGCCGACCGCCCGGCCCCGGGTGCTGTCGGGTATCCAGCCGACCTCCGACTCGTTCCACCTCGGGAACTTCCTCGGCGCGCTGCAACAGTGGGTTCCGTTGCAGGACGAGTTCGACGCCTACTACTTCATCCCCGATCTGCACGCGATCACCGTGCCGCAGGATCCGAAGGGGCTGCGCCGGCGCACCCTCCGCGCCGCCGCTCAGCTGCTCGCCGTCGGCATCGACCCGGACCGGTCGGTGCTGTTCGTCCAGAGCCAGGTGCCCGAGCACGCCGAGCTGGCGTGGGTTCTGAGCTGCATCACCGGTTTCGGCGAGGCCGGCCGGATGACGCAGTTCAAGGACAAGTCCGCCAAGGAGGGGACCGAGCACGCCAGCGTCGGCCTGTTCACCTACCCGGTGCTGATGGCGGCGGACATCCTGCTGTACCGCCCGCAGCGCGTGCCGGTGGGGGAGGATCAGCGCCAGCACCTCGAGCTGACCCGTGATCTCGCGCAGCGGTTCAACACCCGGTTCGGCAAGACGTTCGTCGTTCCCGAGCCGCAGATCATCAAGGGCACCGCCAAGATCTACGACCTGCAGAACCCCACTGCGAAGATGAGCAAGTCCGCGGCCACCCCGGCCGGTCTGATCAACCTGCTCGACGATCCGAAGGTGTCGGCGAAGAAGATCAAGTCGGCGGTGACGGACAACGAGCGCGAGATCCGTTTCGACCTCGAGAACAAGCCCGGCGTGAGCAACCTGCTCACCATCCAGGCCGCCCTGTCCGGCCGGCCGGTCGACGAACTCGTCGCCGGCTACGCGGGCAAGGGGTACGGCGACCTCAAGGCCGACACCGCGGAGGTGCTCACCGAGTTCGTCGTGCCGCTGCAGGCGAAGGTCGACGAGTACCTCGCCGACGAGGCGGAACTGCTGCGCATCCTGTCGACCGGCGCCGACCAAGCCCGCGAGGTGGCTTCCCGGACACTCGGGCAGGTCTATGACAGGGTGGGATTCCTGCCCCGCAAGTAGCCGGGGGCGTGCCCCGCACACAGCCCGGGGCGACGGAACGCGGAAGGAGTTGCCCACCGATGGCCGACGATTCCACCGAACCGTCGAAACCGGGATTCGTCGACCGGCAACGAGCAGCGCATCCGTCGCTCGACCACCTGGTGCGGGCCGGCCTGCGGTACCAGGAGCAGAAGGGCGACTACTACGCCGCGGGGATCACGTATTTCAGTGTGCTGTCCCTGATTCCCATCCTGATGCTGTCGTTCTCGGTGGCCGGTTTCGTGCTCGCGGGCCGGCCCGAGACCCTCGAGCAGCTGCAGACCGCGATCGCCCAGAACATCCCCGGCGAACTCGGTGCGACGGTGCAGGGTCTGGTGGACTCCGCGATCGCCTCCCGCAGCGCCGTCGGAACACTGGGCCTGCTCACCGCCGCGTATGCGGGGATCGGCTGGATCACCAACCTGCGGGACGCGCTCACGGCGATGTGGGACCATCCGCATGTCAAGGACGGGTTCGTGCGCACCAAGGTCAACGACGCGCTGACCCTCCTCGGCCTGGGCCTCGCCATCGTGGCGTCGCTGGCCCTGTCGGCCGCCAGCAGCGGCCCCGTCATGGACCTCTTCGTCGGAGTGCTGCGGCTCGAGAACGTGCCCGGCATCGGGGTGGCGCTGACGGTGGCGACGATCGCCATCGCCGTGTGCGCGACGTGGTTGCTGTTCACCTGGGTGATCGCCCGGCTGCCCCGGGAGCCCGTCACCTTCCGCAGCGCGATGCGGGCCGGCCTGCTCGCCGCCGTGGCGTTCGAGGTGTTCAAGCAGGTCGGCTCGATCTACCTTTCCCGGGTCACCAGCGGCCCCGCCGGGGTGGCGTTCGGCCCGATCCTCGGCGTGCTGGTCTTCGCGAACCTGACCGCACGGATGGTGTTGTTCGCCACGGCGTGGGCGGCATCGTCCAAGGAGAATCTGGTCATGGCCCACGTGCCGCCGCCGGAGCTGGCTCGGATCACGCCGCGGGTGGAGGTGCACGAGGGGCCCGGCCTGCGCGGCGGTCTGGCGCTCGTCGGTGCCGGGGCCCTCGGCGGGGTCTTGCTCAGCGAGCGCTCGCGCGCCATTCGTCGAGCTGTGCGATCGCGGCTTCGGCGGTAGCGACCGCCTCGTCGCGGTCGACGCGGGCGAGCAGCAGCGTGCTCAGCGACAGCGACGCCAGCACCCGTACCCGGCGGGCCAGCGCCTCGTCGTCGGCGGCGGGGTCGAGGGCGCGCAGCGCGTGCGTGAACGCGGTGGTCAGTTCGGCGCGGTAGGCGGTGACGACCGCGCGTTGCGTCTCGTCGTGGGCCGCAAGGCCGGCGGTGCTGTTCAGCAGCAGGCAGCCGCGGCGCGGCGAGTCGTCCGGCAGGGCGGCCACGGTGCGGGCCAGTGCCCGGAAGTAGCGTGCCGCGGCATCGGGCGCGGTGGGCTCGTCGGTGAGGACGCGCAGCCGGGGTCGCACCACGCGGTCGAGGTAGTCGCGGACGGCGGCGTCGAACAATCCGCGCTTGCTGGTGAAGGCGTTGTAGAGGCTCGACCGGTTCAGCCCCGTCGCCCGCTCGAGCTCGGGGACGGAGGTGGCCTCGAAGCCTTTGTCCCAGAACAGATCCCGTGCCCGTTCCACGACGTCTGCGGTGTCGAACTCCGGTGGCCGTCCCATGTGCCCTTCCGTTCCCCGTTGTGCAAAGACCGTTCCAGTATATATTGGAACGGTCAGTTCAATACTTCGGAGGCGCCCGGGGACAGCTCCCGGCGGCTCGGCACGTGAGGAAGGTTCACGCCCTGTGACCTCGAGTACCCAGATCCAGCTGGTCCGACGCCCCGTCGGCTGGCCGACACACGACGATTTCCGCACCGCGACGGTCGATCTGCCCGACCTCGGACCCAACCAGGTCCGCGTCGTCAACGAGTTCGTCTCGGTCGATCCCTACATGCGGGGGCGGATGAACGACGTCAAGTCCTACATCCCGCCGTTCGCGCTGGGGGAGACCATGACCGGCGGCGCGGTCGGCCGCGTCGTGGAGTCGACGTCGCCGGCCCACCCGGTCGACTCGGTCGTGCTGCACGACCTCGGCTGGCGCGACGTCGCGCAGGGCGACGCCGCGGCCTTCCGCGTGGTGGACGAGCTTCCGGGCGTCCCGAACTCCGCGTACCTCGGCATCCTCGGCCTGACGGGACTGACCGCCTACGTCGGCCTGATGCACATCGCCCGCATGCAGCCGGGCGACACCGTCTTCGTCTCCGGGGCCGCGGGCGCCGTGGGCACCGCCGTCGGACAGATCGCCCGGCTCGAGGGCGCGACCCGCGTGCTCGGCTCCGCCGGATCCGCGGACAAGGTCGCGATGCTCACCGAGCGCTACGGCTACGACGACGCGTTCGACTACAAGTCGGCGCCCGTGCGGCGCCAGCTCCGCCGTGCGGCACCCGACGGCATCGACGTGTACTTCGACAACGTCGGTGGCGACCACCTCGAAGCCGCGCTCGACGTCCTGCGCGACGGTGGCCGGGCCGCCCTGTGCGGCGCGATCGCCCTGTACAACAACACCGAGCGCACGCCCGGGCCGGACAACATGGCCAACATCATCACCCGCGGCCTGACCCTGCAGGGCTTCACCCTCGGCCACTACACCCACCTCTTCCCCGAATTCGCGGCGAAGATGGGGCCGTGGCTCGCCGCCGGCGACGTGGTGTTCGACGAGACGATCGTCGACGGGATCGACAACTCGGTCGATGCCTTCCTCGACCTGATGCGCGGGCGCAACGTCGGCAAGATGCTCGTCCGTGTCGCCTGACGTCCGGGGCCGGAACGGCCGGCGCCGCGCAGCGGAAGATTCGCTGCAGTATCGGGCGGGCACGCACCCCCGGCCGTAGAGTCGGGCGCATGAAAGCCGTCCAGTACACCGAGATCGGCTCCGAGCCGGTCGTTGTCGACATCCCCACCCCGACGCCCGGGCCGGGTGAGATCCTGCTGAAGGTCACCGCGGCCGGGCTGTGCCACTCGGACATCTTCGTGATGGACATGCCGGCGGCGCAGTACGCCTACGGCCTGCCGCTCACCCTCGGCCACGAGGGTGTCGGCACCGTCGCAGAACTCGGCGAGGGCGTCACGGGATTCGGGGTGGGGGACGCCGTCGCCGTGTACGGGCCGTGGGGCTGCGGTGCGTGCCACGCCTGCGCGCGCGGCCGGGAGAACTACTGCACCCGCGCCGCCGACCTGGGCATCACGCCACCCGGTCTCGGCTCGCCCGGATCGATGGCCGAGTACATGATCGTCGATTCGGCGCGCCACCTCGTCCCGATCGGAGACCTCGACCCGGTCGCCGCGGCGCCGCTCACCGACGCCGGTCTGACGCCGTACCACGCGATCTCCCGGGTCCTGCCGCTGCTGGGGCCGGGCTCGACGGCCGTCGTCATCGGTGTCGGTGGGCTCGGCCACGTCGGCATCCAGATCCTGCGCGCCGTCAGCGCGGCCCGCGTGATCGCCGTCGACCTCGACGACGACCGTCTCGCCCTCGCCCGCGAGGTCGGCGCCGACGCGGCGGTGATGTCGGGCGCCGGTGCGGCGGACGCGATCCGGGAACTGACCGGCGGTCAGGGCGCGACGGCGGTGTTCGACTTCGTCGGCGCCCAGTCGACGATCGACACGGCGCAGCAGGTGGTCGCGGTCGACGGGCACATCTCGGTCGTGGGCATCCACGCCGGCGCACACGCCAAGGTCGGGTTCTTCATGATCCCGTTCGGCGCCTCCGTCGTGACCCCGTACTGGGGCACCCGGTCGGAACTGATGGAGGTCGTCGCGCTGGCCCGCGCCGGCCGGCTGGACATCCACACCGAGACGTTCACCCTCGACGAGGGGCCGGCGGCGTACCGGCGGCTGCGCGAGGGCAGCATCCGCGGCCGCGGCGTGGTGGTTCCCTGAAACGGGTGAAGGTCCCCGTCGCCCGGTGGAACCGGGTGACGGGAACCTTCACCGTGGAGCACAAGCAGATCAGCGGGCGAACAGCAGCGCGCGCTTGACCTCCTGGATCGCCTTCGTCACCTGGATGCCACGGGGGCACGCGTCGGTGCAGTTGAAGGTGGTGCGGCAGCGCCACACGCCCTCGACGTCGTTGAGGATGTCGAGGCGCTCGGCGGCACCCTCGTCACGGCTGTCGAAGATGAACCGGTGCGCGTTGACGATCGCGGCGGGGCCGAAGTAGCTGCCGTCGTTCCAGTACACCGGGCACGAGGTGGTGCAGCACGCGCACAGGATGCACTTGGTGGTGTCGTCGAAGCGGGCCCGGTCGGCCTGCGACTGGATCCGCTCGCGGGTCGGCTCGTTGCCGGTGGCGATGAGGAACGGCTTCACCGCGCGGAACGCGTCGAAGAAGGGTTCCATGTCGACGACGAGGTCCTTCTCGACCGGCAGGCCGCGGATCGGCTCGACGGTAATGGTCACCGGCTTGCCGTCCTTGGGCAGCATGTCCTTCATCAGGATCTTGCAGGCCAGGCGGTTGACGCCGTTGATCCGCATGGCGTCCGAGCCGCACACGCCGTGCGCGCAGCTGCGGCGGAACGTGAGGGTGCCGTCGAGGTAGCCCTTCACGTACAGCAGCAGGTTGAGCATGCGGTCCGACGGCAGCGCCGGAACCTGGAAGCTGTCCCAGTGCTGACCCTTGCCGTCCTCGGGGTTGAACCGCGCGATCTTGAGGGTGACCATGGTGGCACCCTCGGGCACGGGAGGCAGGTTCGAGACGTCGGCTTCGTTCTTCTCGAGGGTTGTCATCAGTACTTCCGCTCCATCGGCTCGTAGCGGGTCTGCACCACCGGCTTGTAGTCCAGGCGGATGGGGGGGATCAGCTCCGTCCCCTCCTTGTAGGCCATGGTGTGCTTGAGGAAGTTCTCGTCGTCGCGCGTCGGGTAGTCCTCGCGGGCATGGCCGCCGCGCGACTCCTTCCGGTTGAGCGCACCGGCGACGGTGACCTCGGCCATTTCGAGCAGGAAGCCCAGCTCGACGGCCTCGAGCAGGTCGCTGTTGTAGCGCTTGCCCTTGTCCTGGACGGTGATGTTCTTGTACCGCTCCTTCAGGGCGTGGATGTCCTCGAGCGCCTTGCTGAGCGTCTCCTCGGTGCGGAACACCGAGGCGTTGTTGTCCATGGACTGCTGCAGCTCGCTGCGGATGTCCGCCACGCGCTCCTTGCCACCGGCACCCAGGATCCGCTCGAGCCACTCCACGACGTTGCGGGCCGGGTCCTCCGGCAGGTCCACGTGGTCGTGGGTGTTCGCGTACTCGGCGGCCGCGATGCCGGCGCGGCGGCCGAACACGTTGATGTCGAGGAGCGAGTTGGTGCCGAGGCGGTTGGCGCCGTGGACGGAGACGCAGGCGCACTCGCCGGCGGCGTAGAGGCCCGGGACCTCGTCCTCGTTGTTGCGCAGCACCTCACCGTTGATCTTGGTGGGGATGCCGCCCATCACGTAGTGGCAGGTCGGGGACACCGGCACGAGCTCGGTGACAGGGTCGACGCCGAGGTAGGTGCGGGCGAACTCGGTGATGTCCGGGAGCTTCTCCTCGAGGACGTCCTCACCGAGGTGGGTCACGTCGATGTAGACGTAGTCCTTGTTCGGGCCGGCGCCGCGGCCCTCGAGCACCTCGAGCACCATCGAGCGGGCGACGATGTCGCGGGGCGCGAGGTCCTTGATGGTGGGGGCGTAGCGCTCCATGAAGCGCTCGCCGTCGGCGTTGCGGAGGATGCCGCCCTCGCCGCGCACGGCCTCGGAGATCAGGATGCCCAGGCCCGCGAGTCCCGTCGGATGGAACTGGTGGAACTCCATGTCCTCGAGCGGCAGGCCCTTGCGGAAGATGATGCCCATGCCGTCACCGGTGAGGGTGTGCGCGTTGGACGTCGTCTTGTACATGCGGCCCGAGCCGCCGGTCGCGAACACGATCGACTTGGCATGGAAGACGTGAATCTCGCCGGTGGCGAGCTCGTACGCGATGACGCCGGTCGCGACGGGGCCTTCGGGGGTTTCCGTCAGCGCGATGTCGAGCGCGTAGAACTCGTTGAAGAACTCCACGTCGTGCTTGACGCAGTTCTGGTAGAGCGTCTGCAGGATCATGTGGCCGGTGCGGTCGGCCGCGTAGCAGGCGCGACGCACCGGGGCCTTGCCGTGGTCACGGGTGTGGCCACCGAACCGGCGCTGGTCGATCTTGCCCTCGGGCGTGCGGTTGAACGGAAGCCCCATCTTCTCGAGGTCCAGCACCGCATCGATGGCCTCCTTGGCCATGATCTCCGCCGCGTCCTGGTCGACCAGGTAGTCGCCACCCTTGACGGTGTCGAAGGTGTGCCACTCCCAGTTGTCCTCCTCGACGTTCGCGAGGGCGGCGCACATGCCGCCCTGGGCGGCGCCGGTGTGGCTGCGGGTGGGGTAGAGCTTGGTCAGAACTGCGGTGCGGGCGCGGGGGCCGGCCTCGATGGCCGCACGCATGCCGGCGCCGCCGGCACCGACGATGACCACGTCATAACGATGTTCCTGCATGAAGTCGTAGCTCCCCTAGCTCGCAACGATGTTGGGGTCGAAGGTGAAGATCACATAGGTGCCCAGGCCCATGATCAGGATCATCGACACGACCAGGATCGTGTTGAGCCAGAATCGGGTCGAGTCCTTGCGGGAGTAGTCCGCGATGACCGTGCGCAGGCCGTTGCCGCCGTGCAGCTGGGCGAGCCAGAGCATCGTCAGGTCCCAGAACTGCCAGAACGGGCTGGACCAGCGGCCGGCGACGAACGCGAAGTTGATGCGGTGCACGCCCTCGTCCAGCATCAGCATGATGAACAGGTGGCCGAGCACCAGGATGATCAGTGCAAGGCCGGACAGGCGCATGAACAGCCACGCGTAGAGCTCGAAGTTGTTCTTCGCGGCGCGGCGCGGGGAGCGCGGGTTGTCCAGGCTGGCCGGGCGGTCGTACGCCGTGCCCAGAGTCTTCGCTTCAGTCATGTCAGTGCCCAATTCTTCGTCGCTGCGCTCATGTCAGTGCCCCGCAAACATGTTGTAGAAGATGCGACCGGCGGCGGGGATCATCACCACGAACCAGATCGCCAGGATCGTCCAGAGCATCACCCGCTGGTACTGCGGGCCCTTGGACCAGAAGTCCACGAGCATCACGCGCAGGCCGTTGAGGGCGTGGTAGAGCACCATCGCCACCAACCCGAGCTCCATGAGACCGACGACGGGATTCTTGTAGGTCTCGATGACACTGTCGTAGGTCTCGGGATTGACCCGGACGAGTGCCGTGTCCAGGACGTGAACGAAAAGGAAGAAGAATGTCGCCACGCCTGTGATCCGGTGCAGAACCCAGGACCACATGCCCGGGTCTCCCCGGTAAAGCGACCGTGTGCGCCCCGGTGCGGGAGCGGCTTCAGTCGTGCTGCTCATCGAGTGCTGTGCCTCCAACGTCAATGGTGGACGCGTCGAGCCTCTCCAGCCTCTGGGGGATTCCGCAGCACGGGCTCGACGTGAACCTGAACCGACTTGGACCGACTTTAGTCCTATCCGAAAGTCGGGAACTAATTCGAGTAGCGGTTCGTACGGCCTCCAAATAACAAGTTAGGTTTGCCTTTCCAACTGTGATCTGGCCCGGGCGGGCCGGTGAACCGTGGAATCGGCCACCGTGACAGGATGGACAACCATGCCGGACGTAGACTGGAAAACCTTGCGCGCCAAAGCACATGAGGTGATGGGCCGCGCGTACGCGCCCTACTCCCGATTCCCCGTGGGGGCCGCGGCACTGGTGGACGACGGACGGATCGTCGTCGGATGCAATGTGGAAAATGTCTCACACGGAGTGGGTCTGTGCGCCGAATGTGTACTGGTCGGTAACTTGATTTCCGGTGGTGGCGGGCGGTTGCGGGCCGTCGCCGTCTGCGATGCCCGCGGGGCCGTCCTGAGCCCGTGCGGACGCTGCCGGCAGATCCTCCTCGAACACGGCGGCCCCGAGCTCGAGGTCGACACGCGCCGCGGTCCGCGCCCCATCTCCGAGCTGCTGCCCGACGCGTTCGGCCCCGGTGACCTGGACGCGGTGCGCGAGGCGGGAGGTGCCGACCGTGCCTGACGCCCTGTCCATCATCACCCGCAAACGGGACGGCAAGGAGCTCAGCGGAGCCGAGATCGACTGGATCATCGAGGCGTTCACGCGTGGTGTCGTCGCCGACGAGCAGATGGCCGCCCTCGCGATGGCCGTCTACTTCCGGGGCATGACGCGCGCCGAGACGGCCCGCTGGACCACCGCCATGATCGACTCGGGCCGGCGGCTGGACTTCACCGGCCTGGGCCTGCCCACCGTCGACAAACACTCCACCGGCGGTGTGGGCGACAAGATCACCCTTCCGCTGGCCCCGCTCGTCGCCGCCTGTGGCGTCGCCGTGCCGCAGCTCTCCGGCCGCGGACTCGGCCACACCGGCGGCACCCTCGACAAGCTCGAATCGATCCCGGGCTGGCGCGCCGAGCTGAGCATCGCCGAGATCGCCGAAATCCTCGCCGACCCGGCGG
>NZ_PCZU01000156.1:70825-76408 GCF_002887785.1 Rhodococcus sp. ENV425 | reverse complement strand
CGGCGCCGTCGTCTGCGCGGCCGGCGCCGACCTCGCCCCGGCCGACCGCCGGCTCTACGCCCTGCGCGACGTCACCGGCACCGTCGAGTCCATCCCCCTGATCGCCAGCTCGATCATGAGCAAGAAGATCGCCGAGGGCACCGGCGCCCTCGTCCTCGACGTCAAGGTCGGTTCCGGGGCCTTCATGAAGGACCTCGGCGACGCCCGGGAACTCGCCCGCACCATGGTCGAGCTGGGCGAGGACGAAGGGCTGCACACCGTCGCGCTCCTCACCCGGATGGACGTCCCGCTCGGCCGGACCGCGGGCAACGCCCTCGAGGTGCGGGAGGCCGTCGAGGTGCTCGCCGGCGACGGCCCGCCCGACGTGGTCGAGCTGACCCTCGCCCTCGCCCGCGAGATGCTCGCCGCCGTCGGCCGGGACGACGTCGACCCCGCGGACAAGTTGCGCGACGGCACCGCCATGGACCGGTGGCGCGCGATGATCGCCGCGCAGGGCGGCGACCCCGACGCGCCCCTGCCGGTCGCCCGGCACACCGAGGTGCTGCGCGCACCCGGCGACGGCGTGCTCGCCGAACTCGACGCGATGGCGGTGGGTGTGGCCGCGTGGCGGCTCGGCGCCGGCCGCGAACGGCAGGGCGAACCCGTGCAGGCCGCGGCGGGGATCGAGCTGCACGTCAAGCCGGGGGACCGGGTCCGCGCCGGGGACGTGATCGCCACCCTGCACACCGACACCCCGGCGAAGTTCCCCGCCGCGATGGCGACGCTCGGTGAGGGCGTGCACATCTCCGACTCCACGCCGGCGACACGGCCGCTCGTCGTCGAGCGGATCACCGCCTAGCCGACTACCGTCGGGGCATGACGGAGCCGGCGACGACGACACTGACCGAATCCGCGCTGCGGACCGCGCCGAAAGTGCTTCTGCACGACCACCTCGACGGCGGTCTGCGGCCGGGAACCGTACTCGAGTTGGCCGATGCCTGCGGCTACCGGCTGCCGGCCGGCACGGAACCCGAGCTGGCGCGCTGGTTCCGGGACTCGGCCGACAGCGGCTCGCTCGAGCGGTACCTCGAGACGTTCGCGCACACCGTGGCCGTCATGCAGACCCCGGACGGCCTCGAGCGGGTCGCCCGCGAATGCGTGCTCGACCTCGCCGCCGACGGCGTCGTCTACGCCGAGGTCCGCTTCGCTCCCGAGCAGCATCTCGAGCGGGGGCTGGACCTGGACTCCGTGGTCGAGCACGTGCTCGAGGGGTTCCGGTCGGGGGAGTCCGCGGTGGAGGCCTCCGGCGCCCAGCCGATCCGGGTGCGGCTGCTGCTCACCGCGATGCGGCACGCGGCCCGGTCCCGGGAGATCGCCGAACTCGCGGTGCGGTTCCGCGACCGCGGCGTCGTCGGGTTCGACATCGCCGGTGCCGAGGCCGGCTACCCACCGAGCCGGCATCTCGACGCCTTCGAGTACATGCGCGCCGCCAACGCGCACTTCACGATCCACGCGGGGGAGGCCTTCGGGCTGCCGTCCATCCACGAGGCCATCGCGTTCTGCGGCACCGACCGCCTCGGCCACGGCGTGCGCATCGTCGACGACATCACCGTCGCCGCGGACGGCACCGCCACCCTCGGCCTGCTGGCGAACTACGTGCGCGACAAGCGGATCCCGCTCGAGCTGTGCCCGAGTTCGAACGTGCAGACCGGCGCCGTGGACACCCTCGAGCAGCATCCGTTCGACCTGCTGGCGCGCCTGCGGTTCCGGGTCACCGTCAACACCGACAACCGCCTGATGAGCGACACGACGATGAGCAAGGAGATGATGCGGCTGGTCGAGACGTTCGGGTACGGGTGGTCCGACCTGGAGCGGTTCACGATCAACGCGATGAAGTCCGCGTTCCTGCCGTTCGACCAGCGGCTCGAGCTCATCGACGACGTGATCAAGCCCGGCTACGCCGTCCTGATCGGCTGACAGTCCCCTCGTCGGACAGTACCCTCGGCGGACCTCACCTCGTAGGGTCGAGGTATGGGCGATCGCGTCCCGCCCTCGGCAACTCTCGGCGACGTGCTCGCCGCGCGCCGGCGGCGCCGGTTCGTCGGTCGTTCGGCCGAGCTCGAACTCGTACGTGCCGCCCTCGACTCGCCCCGGCCCCCGTTCTCGGTGCTGTACCTGTACGGGCCCGGAGGGATCGGTAAGACGAGCCTGCTCGACGAGGTGGCCGATCTCGCCGTCGGGGCCGGTTCGGTCCTCGTGCGTCTCGACGGGCGGGACCTCGTTCCCGCCCCGGCCGCCGTGCTCGCCTCGTTGGCGGAGCATCTCGACCTGGACGCGGATCGAATCGCCACCGCCTCCGGGCAACGGCTGGTGATGGTGATCGACACGTACGAGGCACTCGCACCGATCGACGGCTGGATCCGCCGGGATCTGTTGCCGCGGTTGCCGGACAGCGCGGTGACCGTGATCGCGGGGCGGAGTCCGCCGTCGCCGCAGTGGCGCTCGGACCTCGCATGGGGCGATCTGCTGCGGGTGGTGTCGATGCGCAATCTCGCACCCCGGGAGAGCGTCGACTACCTGCGCGCCGTCGGGGTCCGGGACGACCTGCACGACCGCCTCTGCCGCGTGGCACACGGCCATCCGCTGGCGCTGTCGTTGCTCGCCGACGCGGTGCTCCGCGGCGGACGTGCCGACGCGGATCCGCTGAGTCCCGACCTCGTGGGGACGCTGCTGCGCCGGTTCGTCGACGAGGAACCGGGCACCGTGCATCGCCGGGCCCTGGAAGTGTGCGCACTCGCACGCGTGACCACCGAATCGCTCCTGCGGGACGCGCTGGGCACCGGCGACGACTGCGCCCACGACGCATTCCGGTGGCTTCGGGGCCTCTCGTTCGTCGAGACCGGGGCCGACGGCCTCCATCCCCACGACCTGGCCCGGGACGTCATCGACGCCGACCTGTGGTGGCGGGACGCCGACAGCTATGCCGACGTCTTCCGCCGGGTGTGGCGGCACATCCACCGAACCCTCGACTCGGCGACCGGACGGCGGCAACAACAGGCGATCTTCGACCTGAAGTTCGTGTTCCGTCACCTCGCCGGCGTGCTCTCGCCGGTGCAGTGGGAGAGCTGGGGCCGGTACTATCCGGAACCCGCCACCGCCGCCGAGCACGCGGCGGTCGTCGAGCTGATCCGGACCGCGGAGGGAGCCGAGTCCGCCCGGCTCGCGCAGCGGTGGCTCGACCGGCAACCGGACGGCTTCTTCGTTCTGCGCTGCCCGGACGGAACCGTCCGCGGAGTGATCGGGCTGCTGGACCTCACCCGCGCCTCCGAAGAGGACCGGGACCGCGACCCCGGGGCCGCGGCGGCATGGCGGGCCGCGCGGCGAGGCACGCCGGTGCGCGAGGGCGACGTCGTCACCCAGACCCGATTCGTCGTGGACCGGGAGACGTACCAGGATCCCTCGCCGACGCTCAACGCGGTCCCGATCCTCACGATGCAGCGATACCTCACCACCCGGGGCCTCGCCTACGACGTGCTCGTCCTGGCCGAGCCGGACCGGTGGGACGACTACTTCGCCGTCGCCGACCTCCCACGGGTCGACGGCGGCGACTTCGTCGTCGGTCCCCGCCGATTCGGCCTGTTCGCCCACGATTTCCGGCGCGTCCCGGTCGGCGCCTGGCTCGAACGGGTGACGGAACGGGCGCTGGCCCGCGGTCCGTCGCCGCCGGTGCCCAGCGCACCCGTGCTGCTCGTACTCTCCCAACCCGAGTTCGCGCAGTCGGTCAAGCAGGGCCTGCACGACCTGCGGCAGCACGCTCTGCTCGCCCGCAATCCCCTGCTGCGCACCCGGTTGCTCCACGACCGGGCCGGCGCCGGTGAACCCGACGTCGCGCTGCTCGAGCAGGTGCTGCGCGACGCGGTCGCCACCCTCGCCGACCATCCCCGCGACGACAAACTGCTGCGGGCCGTGGACCGGACGTATCTGCGGCCGGCGGCGACCCAGGAGTCGGCCGCGGCAGCGCTCGGACTGCCGTTCAGCACCTATCGGAGGCACCTGGCCACCGGGGTGGAGCGGATCGTGTCGTGGCTGTGGGACCAGGAGGTGTACGGCCGCCGGCAGTGAGCACAACCGAGCACCGAACGGACTGGTGACCGAGCAGATTCCGGACGCATGCTTCTCGCACTCGAACGAGGAGGTGCCGGAAATGGTGACACGTATCGGTGATCGCGCCGTGGTCCTCGGCGCGGGAACGGCCGGTCTGCTCGCCGCGCGGGTGTTGTCGGATGCGTACTCGGACGTGGTGGTGATCGATCACGACAGACTGCCGGACGGTGCCGCGGCACGGCGCTGCGTACCGCAGGGTCGGCACATCCATGTGCTGGTGGCCGGCGGGATGCGCGCGATGGAGGAACTGCTGCCCGGGCTCACCGCCGATCTCGTCGGCGACGGTGCACCGATGGTGGACCAGTGCGGCGACGTGCGCTGGTATCTGGGTGGCCACCGCCTCCGGCAGGCGGAGAGCGACCTGACGGCGGTGAGCGCGAGCCGGCCGAATCTCGAACATCGGGTGCGGTCCCGCGTCGCCGCACGTCCCGGAGTGCGGATCGTCGATCGTTGCGACGCGCTGGGATTGACCGTGAGCCGGGACGGCCGAAAGGTCACCGGCGTGCGCGTGCTCCGCCGGGCGGACGGCAGCGTCGAGGAGGTTCTCGACGCCGATCTCGTCGTCGACGCCACCGGCCGTGGTTCGCGAACCCCGGCGTGGCTCGAGCGGCTCGGATACCACCCGCCCGAGCGGGAGGAGGTGCGCGTCGACCTCACGTACGTCACGCGCACCTACGCCTCCGATCCGGCACTCATGGGCGGCGACCTGGGGATTCTGCTCGCGCCGTCGCCGCCGTACCCGCGCGGTGCCGCCATCCAGACGATCGAGAACGGTCGCTGCCTCGTGACGGCGGTGGGCATGCTCGGGCACCGGCCCCCGTCCTCGCCGGACGGCTGGGTGGACTTCCTGCGGTCCCTGCCCCGCCCGGACGTGTACGACGCGATCCGGGACGCCGAGCCGCTCGACGCGCCCCGGTCGTACCACTTTCCGGCGAGTCGGCGGCAGCGCTACGAACGGTGCCGGCGGCTGCCGGAGGGACTGCTGGTGACCGGCGACGCCGCATGCAGTTTCAACCCGATCTACGCGCAGGGAATGAGCGTCGCGGCGTTCGAAGCCGGGCTGCTCGCCGAACACCTGAAGGGCGGCCGGGAGCCGGACCCGCATCGATGGTTCCGGGATATGGCGAAGGTCGTCGACGTGCCCTGGGACATGGCCACCGGCGGCGACCTCGCCTGGCCGCAGGTCGAGGGCCGGCGCAGCGCGAAAGTGCGCCTGGCCAACCGCTACCTGCCGCTCGTCCACGCCGCCGCCGCGCAGGATCCCGAGGTGGTCCGCGCATTCTTCCGCGTCGCGGCGATGGTGGATCCGCCCGGGACGCTGTTCGCCGCGCCGGTGGTCGGGCGGGTGCTCCGCCGGACGATCAGTGCTTGTGCAGCCGGGTCTCGAACTCCCGCTCGAGAGCCCGCCACGCCTCGGCCTCCGCGGTGAACGGCGCGCTG